>JAPDPQ010000025.1 GCA_034506395.1 candidate division KSB1 bacterium
AATTGCAATGTCCTTTTTCATCCCAATAACAGAATCATACGGACCAGTCATCCCCACATCCGTGATGTACGCAGTGCCATGATTAAGAATTGTCTCATCTGATGTCTGGACATGGGTATGGGTCCCAATCACTGCGCTTACTTTTCCGTCAAGATACCAGCCCATCGCCCTTTTTTCAGCCGTCGCTTCGGCGTGGAAATCAACGATAATGATCGGAGTTACTTGCCTAATTTTATGGATTTCTTCTTTAACAGTTCGAAAGGGACAATCGATCGGATACATGAAAGTTCGGCCCTGAATATTGATCACTCCGATCTTTATGCCTGGTGCAATGTCAGCAATGATAGACCCTCTACCGCTCGCACCAAAAGGGTAGTTAAGCGGTCTTATTATTCTATGCTGATTGGTGTTCAATAATTTCTGAAAACCATATCGTTCAAAAATATGGTTTCCTGTGGTAATGACATCAATGCCATTGGAGAAATATTGTTGCGCGATATTTTCAGTCAACCCCTTTCCTGCAGCACCATTCTCCCCATTGGCGATACAAAAATCAATCTGATATTTATCTCTCAGGCTTTTTACAGTGCTTTTAATGATTGATAAGCCAGGGTTCCCAATAATATCTGCAATAAACAATATCTTTATATTTTTTTTGTTTTGAAATTGGGGCATAATATAAAAAATATTTTCTTAAAATCAAACAAAAATTTGAACATTTTTATTTCGCATAATTGATCGCTCGATATTCTCTAATCACTGTTACCTTTATCTGGCCAGGATATTCCATCTCAGCTTGGATTTTGCTTGCGATATCAGAAGCAAGTTGATCTGCCATTGCATCATCAATTTGTTCATGCTCGACAATGACTCTGACTTCCCGACCAGCTTGTATCGCATAGGTTTTTACTACGCCATTGAATGATTCTGCTAATTGTTCTAATTTTTGAAGCCGTTTTACATAACCTTCTAGGGTTTCTCTTCGAGCGCCAGGTCGCGAGCCAGAAATGGCATCTGCTGCTTGAACCAATATGCTGATAGGTGAAATCGGCTCAACATCTTCATGATGGCATGCAATGGCATTGATTACGACAGGATGCTCTTTATATTTTTTTGCGATTTCAGCGCCGATTTCGGTGTGGGTGCCTTCGGTTGTTTTGTCGATCGCCTTTCCAATATCATGCAACAGTCCCGCTCGCTTTGCCAAGGAGGCATCAAGACCGAGATCAGCTGCCATCAGCCCAGCGAGAAATGAAACCTCTTTAGCGTGTTGCAGCACATTCTGTCCATAGCTGGTTCGGTAATTCAACTTCCCCAACAACTTCACCAATTCAGGATGGACGTTATGGACGCCACATTCTAAAAGAGCTTGTTCTCCGATCTCTACAATTTTCTCCTCCATTTCTTTTTTAGTTTTTTCGACTACCTCCTCTATTCTCGCTGGATGGATTCTCCCATCTGCAATCAGTTTCTCGAGCGAAATTCTGGCAATTTCTCGGCGTAGCGGGTCAAATCCCGATAATATCACTGCTTCTGGTGTATCATCGACAATCACCTCGATGCCTGTTGCAGTTTCAAATGAACGAATGTTTCTACCTTCACGTCCAATTATGCGCCCTTTCATTTCATCATTCGGGAGATTGACAACGGAAACAGTGGTTTCAACCGAATGATCTGCCGCAGTACGCTGAATTGCCTGGATTATTATCTCTTTAGCTTCTTTTGTCGCATTTTGTCGAGCTTGATCCTTAATATCTTTTATGATTTGAGCGGCTTCTTGCTTTGCTTTTGTTATCAGACTTTCCATTAATATTTTTTTCGCTTCTTCATTCGATATTCCCGATATCTTTTCCAGCTTCTCGGTTTGTTCTTGAATCAATTTTTCCAATTCAGCTTCGCGCTTGGTAATTTTGCTCTCTCGTTCAATTAAGGATCTCTCAAGATTAGCTAACTTCTTCTCTTTATTGGTCAGCAAATCAACCTTTCGATCCATATTAATTTCGCGGTTGGCAAGCTGTTTTTCCAACTTAGCAAGCTCATTGCGCCGTGCCCTTGTTTCGTTTTCAAAATTCTGTTTGAGTTTTAACCACTCATCTTTTACCTCTAACAATTTTTCTTTCTTCAGCGTGTTTGCGGTATTTTCAGCATCCTTAATTATTTTTTCAGCGAGTTTCTCTGCATTAGCAATTTTTGCTTGTCCAATCCTTTTATTTGAAAACCATCCGCTGATGAAGGAAACTATTGCTATTGCGATCCCAACTATTATCAGCCAATATATTTCCATTACGCCTCCAATTTTTCATCATGAAAGATTTCGATAGCTATGAAACAATCTTTAATTTTTTTATTTAAGATAGCCAGAAGTTCTTTTAAAAAGAAATTATCACCTGCTTTGGTATCAAATGGAAATGCTGCAATCGGAGCGACAAAAAAACCCTGTTTTTAGTATTTTTTTAGAAAGCAGATGCATTCTCTCCGCATGAGACACATCGATAAAGCGAAAAAAACTAGCACCGATGATCAGAGCGGCTGAATGCAAAAAATAACTTAAAACAGGGATAATCAGGCCTGCAACCTAAGATTCAGTTGAGAGGTTCTTTAAACACTCATCCAGGTCAGCATTTAATTTTTTTATTCTCTCATTAAATTCGGCTTCAGAAATCGCTGATGTTGTTTTTTCTCTCTCTTTAAAGAGCTCATCTGCTATGTTCAAGGCTGCTAAAATTGAGACTTTCAGGGAAGAGTCAATAGTGATATTCCGACTGACTTCCCTCATTTTGCTATCAACATAGTGAGCTACTTTTTTTATATACTCAACATCTGTTGTTCCCTTGATTGGGTATTCTGTTCCGTAAATATTGACCTTGATTATGTTATATTCATCACTCATTTGGCCTAATTCGTATTTTGGATTCAGCTATGAATAAACAAGTGCCGCTCGGATCATCAATGGACTTATTCAATCTGGGTTATCGGATTGTCTCTAATTTCTCCAGCATTTGTTGAATCTTTTGGCGAATTTTTCTCTCTTTTTCTTTGTAATGCGAAAGCTGTTGCGAACTATTGTCCTCGATCACGCTTCGATTTTTCAGTTCATTGATCATCAGTTCCATTTGTTGAACTTGTCCAATGAGGTTTCGGTTCTCTTGGACTAATTTTTGATTCTCTCGCGCTAATTTGTGAATTATCCCGATAGCGCGGCGAATGTTTTCCTCGAGTTTCGACAGCTCGGCATAGTCCATGACAAAAATCCTGAATAGTTAAGCTCGTAATTGCGCATTGATCTTTAAATTCAGAGATTCAATAATGCGCTTAAGGTCGGCGTCCGCTTCCTTCTCGGTTAGCGTCCGCTCAGATGAAGAAAAGGTTAGCGAGAATGTGAGACTTTTCTTATTATCTGGTATCTGCTTTCCCTTATAAAGATCAAACAGCTGAACCGATTTTAAAAATTGTCCACCAAATTCCCAGATGATCTTTTCGATTTCATTTGCCGGCATATGCTCGTCTACAACGATCGAAATGTCTCTTTTTATCGCAGGAAACTTCGGCAATGGTTGAAACTTATTATTAAAAACGCAATTTTCAAAGAGCACCTGATAATCCAATTCAGCGATAAATAGATCATTCTCAATATCAGCCAATTTTAGCAACTCTGAAGATAGAGCGCCAATATAGCCAAAGATGCGGCCGTGCAGTATCAAATCAACAGATCTGCTGTCAAGAAATTTTCGCGTTGATCGCTGATATTCAAAATTAGATATTTTCAGGCGTTCCAGCAGCGAAAAAACATCACCTTTTAAATCATAAAAGCTTGAGGCTCTAGGTTGTTGGAGCCAATTACTGCTCGTTGTATTACCGGTTCTCAAAAGTGATATTTTTTGTAATTCCTGCGATTGCAAGCTCTCCTGATCTGACCAGTAGAATACGTTTCCGATTTCAAATAGCATGAGATCGTTTTGATAACGATTCATGTTCCATTTGCTCACCTGAATTAAACCAGGAATTAAGCTTGTTCTTAGCACACCGAGCTCTTCATTAATCGGATTTCTCAGATGAATCGCAGGAAAATCACAAAATTTTTCTGCCCATTTTTGCTGAATTAAACTATGGGTCAGTACTTCTTGAAAGCCCATACCAAACAAAAAATCGCGTAGCATTTGATTAAATTTTTCGCGTTTGTTCTCAGGTTGCGTTAGGCAGATGAAAGAATAGTTCGATGGTTCGATGCGATCGTAACCATAAACCCTGGCAATTTCTTCGATCAAATCGACTTCTCGTTCGATATCGACTCTAAAGGAGGGAACATCAACATTGAGAACATTGCTGGAGGCGCTTGATTTCATTTCTAATCTGCTAAGGATGTCAATTGCCTGCTCTTTGCTGATCGATGTCCCTAAGAGATGATTGATTCTTTCCACCCTTAATTTTATCTTTCGCATGGGAATTGGGTGATTGCAGCAATCAACGCATCCCGCTGCGATTTTCGCACCAGCTAATTGAGCAAGCAAATCAGCTGCTCGATCTATTGCATATCTTTGGCCTTCAGGATCGACCCCTCGCTCGAAGCGCTGCGATGAGTCTGTGGAAATTCCCAACAATTTCGAAGTCTTGCGGATGTTGCTTGGATCAAAATAGGCGCTCTCCAGCAACACGCGTGTGGTAGAGTCTGAAATTTCAGAATTCAATCCCCCCATAATTCCCGCCAAAGCGACTGGCTTTTTGCCATCGCAGATGAGTAACGAATTTGATGTCAAACTATGGATTTTCCCATCCAGCGTGACAAATTGCTCCCCAGAACGAGCATGTCGGACAATGATCTGTTGCCCTTCTAATAGATCATAATCGAATGCATGTAAGGGCTGGCCAGTCTCCATCATGACATAATTTGTTACGTCAACAACATTGTTGATGGATCGTAGTCCCACCGCTTCAAGCTTTTTGACGAGCCACCAGGGAGAAGGAGCAACCTTAACCTGTTCAAGGTAACGAGCTACGTACCGCGGACAGCTCTCTGGGTTCAATATATTTACATGAATAAAATCTGCGGTTTTTATCTCGGGTGCCTCTTGAAGAGCGACCGCTGGCTTGCTAAGCTGGGAACGAGTGATCGCAGCTATTTCTCTGGCAATCCCAATGACACCGAGGCAATCGGGGCGATTGGGAGTGACATTAATTTCGATAACGACTTCCCCCCTGCCCAATACGGTTTTCAAATCCTGACCTATCTCAGCATTTTCATCTAATTCCATGATGATTTCGCTTTGGTGGGATAAGCCAAGCTCAGCTCCTGAGCAAATCATCCCAGGAGAATCATAACCATGAATATTTGCGGCTTCAACAATGATATTTCCTGGGAGTTTTGCCCCCACTAAAGCCACTGGAACGTTGAGCCCAGGGACGACATTAGGGGCCCCACACACCAGAGCTAATGAATCACGTCCGACATCAACCTTGCAGATGCTTAGATTCGATTTGTGCGGATGCGGGTGAACATCAATAATTTTCCCCACAACCACATTTTCAAACTCATAGTCGATCTCTTGGACACTTTCTACCTCCAGCCCCAACATGGTCAATCGTTGAGCGATTTCATGGGCAGGAAGAGAAAAATCGACATATTGTTTCAGCCAGTCAACGGTTACCTTCAAAGAAAATTCTCTCCAGAAAAAATGGATCCAATATCTGATATTGTTTGCTTAAATTATTCCGAGTTTTTCGGAAGCATGAAATGCTAATTGGTATTAAATTTTTGAGGCTTAGTTCACAAGCTTTTAAGATGAAAAGCTGAAAACTAAAATTGATTCAAAAAGCGTAGGTCATTTTCGAAGAAGGTTCGGATGTCATCTATTCCATATTTCAGCATGGCAATTCGCTCTACGCCCATCCCAAAGGCATAGCCCGTATATTTTTCGCTATCGTAATTGACGAATTGAAATACGGCAGGATCTACCATTCCAGCGCCAGAAATTTCCAACCAGCCAGTACCTTTGCAGACATTACATCCTTTTCCGCCGCAGATGATACAGGAGAAATCGTATTCAGCACTTGGCTCTGTAAACGGGAAAAAGCTGGGCCGAAATCGAATTTTCATTTCTGAGCCAAACAATCGCTTTGCAAAAGCATTAATAACCCCTTTCAGATCCGCGAAGGTCACACCAACATCCACACAAAGGCCTTCAACTTGGTGAAAAACTGGGGAATGGGTTGCATCCGGTGTGTCCTTACGATAGCATTTTCCCGGTGCAATCATTCGAACGGGCGGAGACATTCGTTCCATCGTTCGAATTTGCACTGGTGAGGTATGGGTACGAAGCAAAAGCTTATCTGTAATATAGAATGTATCTTGAAGATCCCGTGAAGGGTGATTTTCTGGGATGTTTAAAGCTTCGAAATTATAGTAATCTGTTTCCAGCTCGGGCCCAGTTTCCACAACAAATCCCAGACTGATAAAGATACTTTTTATTTCATCCAAAACTTGATTAATTGGATGCTTGGTCCCGATCTTTGCTGGCACTCCTGGCAGGGTTACATCAAAAAAATCTACTGATCTGCCTCGTGGCGTCAATTCCTTTGCTTTTTGCTCTATGCTTTCTTGAATATAACTCTTCAAAAGGTTCAGCTTTTTTCCCACTTTTGGACGATCGTCCTGGGATAAGCTGCCCATTAGATTAAAATACGAAGCCAGTTCACCCTTTCTGCCAAGAAATAATATCCGAACCTCTTCTAATTGTCGTTCATCAGCGACCTGTTCGATTTTATCTAAAAATCGCTGCTTTAATAAGTCAACTTGCTTTTCTATGTCGCTTAAAGCCTGTGCCATTGGTTGATCTATGCCTCAAGCTGCTGAACTAAGAGTTCGAATGATTTCGGGTCTTTTACGGCCATGTCGGCCAAAACTTTTCGATTCAGTTGAATATCTTTTTTGCGCAATGCATTCATAAAAGTCGAATAATTGAGACCAAATTTTCGAACAGCGGCATTAATACGAGTAATCCATAAACTCCGAAATTGGCCTTTTCGCTTCCTTCGATCTCGATAAGAATATAGGAGCGCTTTCTCGACTGCTTCTTTCGCGGTCTTTAATAAGCGATGCTTTCCTCCAAAATAGCCCTTGGCAGCTTTCAAAATTTTTTTGCGTCGACGATGCGAAGGTACACTATATTTTGATCTGGGCATATCCCCTCCGATTTTCTATCACGCTAAAATTAAACTCTTCACTCTTTTTAGATCCGCCTTTGAAACCAAAAGTGGCTTTCTCAGATTTCTTTTTCGTTTCCTGGTCTTTGATGTTAAGATATGGCTCTTAAAAGCTTGGAATCGCTTTACCTTCCCTGATCCAGTTAATTGATATCTTTTTTTTGCACTTCGTTTGCTTTTCATTTTTGGCATGCTATTTACCCCAATTATTTCTTAATTAGAAAAACGACCATGTTCCGACCTTCAAATTGAGGTTCACCCTCCAGTTTGGCAACATCTGATAATTCCTGAGTGACACGCGCAATGAGCTGTTCGCCAAACTCTTTATGTGCGATTTGTCTCCCTTTGAAAATGATATTGAATTTTACTTTGTCACCTTGCTCGATGAACTTCCTTGCATGTTTTATTTTAAAATCAATGTCGTGTTGCTCGATCTTGGGACTTAATCGAATCTCTTTTACCTGAATCGTATGTTGCTTCCGTTTTTGAATCTTCTCTTTTTTGCTTTGTTCGTATCGATATTTGCCATAATCCATGATCTTGCAAACCGGTGGATCGGCAGTCGGCACGATTTCAACAAGATCTAGGCCAGCGGCCAAGGCAAGTCGGTTCGCTTCAGCAATCTTTAAAATCCCAATTTGATTGCCATCTGCACCGATTACTCTAACTTGAGGGCTGGTGATTTGCTCGTTGACCCGTACTTCTTTTTTTTTGATAACAGACCCTCCCCAAAAGTTTAATTCAATTTTTATTCAGTGATGTTTTATTGGACAGTTTTTTCTTCTATCTCTTTTAGGACTTGATCAATAAAAGCAGCTAATTTCATTGGTCCTAAATCGCCAATTTTTCTTTTTCTTACTGCAACAGTTTCTGATTGCTTTTCTTTATCGCCAATGATTGCCATGTAAGGGATCTTTTGGACTTCAGCTTCTCGGATTTTAAATCCGACTTTTTCATTGCGATCATCGATCTTTGCCCTGATGGATTTTTGGGTCAGGGCATCTGCTACGCGGCGAGCATACTCATGATGCGCATCGGTGATCGGCAGGATCATTACCTGAATCGGAGCTAACCAGACTGGGAACGCACCACCGTAATGCTCGATAAGGGTCCCAAAAAATCGCTCCAACGATCCCATCAATGCTCGGTGAATCATAATGGGACGATGATCTTGACCATCGACTCCTCGATAAGTGATATCAAATCGCTGCGGCTCATTGAAATCGACTTGAATTGTAGTACATTGCCACGCCCGGTCCAAAACGTCCTTGATCTTGATGTCGATCTTGGGACCATAAAAAACGCCTTCACCAGGATCGATCTTATAGCTTAATCGTTTCTGCTCTAAAGCCATTCGGAGCGCTTCGGTAGCCAGCTCCCAATTTTTGATCTCACCAACAAATTTTTCTGGACGAGTGGAGAGATAGATCTCAAAATTGGTGAATCCAAAGGTATTTAAGATAAAGACTGTAAAATTTAAACAGCGAATTATCTCATCCTGAAGTTGATCTGGGCGACAGATGATGTGGGCATCATCCTGAGTGAAGCCCCGAACGCGCATCAGCCCATGGAGCACCCCAGAACGCTCGTATCGATAAACCGTTCCCAATTCAGCCCATCGAATTGGTAGATCGCGATAGCTGCGGCTTTGACTTTTGTAGATCAACAAATGAAACGGGCAATTCATCGGTTTCAATTGGTATTTGACATTCTCCATCTCGATGGGAGCAAACATATTCTCGGCGAAAAAATCCAGATGACCACTTTTTCCCCAGAGATCTAGTCTGGCGATATGAGGCGTAAATACCAATTCGTAGCCAGCTTTTAAGTGCTCATTTCTCCAAAAATCTTCAATGATTTTTCTGATGAGGGCCCCTTTGGGATGCCAAAGGATGAGCCCAGCACCGCACTCATCATTGATGCTGAACAAGTCCAACTCTCGCCCCAAGCGACGATGGTCACGTCGTTTCGCTTCTTCGATCTTATGGAGGAATGCATCCAATTGTTCTTTGGTGGGAAATGAAGCGCCGTAGATGCGCTGAAGCATCGGATTACGCTCATCGCCCTTCCAGTAAGCACCAGATATGGCTAGCAATTTGAAATGCTTCACCATTCCTGTGCTGGGTAAATGGGGACCTGAGCAAAGATCTACAAAATCTCCCTCGCGATAAATGCTAGTGCTATCGCTGAGTTCCTGAATATGTTCAACTTTGTAGGGTTCGTTTCGCTCCTTAAAAAGCTTGATCGCCTCTTCTTTAGAAAGCTCTTCCCGAATGAATGGATTATTGGCCGCAACGATCTCTTTCATCTTCTGTTCTATTTTTTCGAGATCTTCTGGCACAAGCGAATGATCGATGTCGAAATCATAAAAAAATCGATCTTCTAAAGCTGGTCCGAACCCAAATTTTGCTTCGGGATAGAGCAGCTTAATGGCATGGGCCATGATATGGGCGGTACTGTGCCAAAAAACCTCCATTCCTTCGGGAGTGTCATAACTAACGAAAGACAATGACCCATCCTGATGAAGCGGACGACTGAGGTCGATCAAATTCTCATTAAATCGAGCGGCAACTATTTTTTGACTCAGCGCAGCATCATTTATTTTTTGTTGAAGGATTTGAAGTGGAGTTATTCCTTTTTGAAATTCTTTGACACTGCCATCTTGAAAAGTGATTTTAACCCTATCCATCCTCACCAACCTTGTTCAGTAGCGCATGGCATTTGGCTCGGGAAATGAACGCCACCTACCATTTATAGCAACGAGAGCAAAGCCATCAGCATATTCACTTAATCTTTTTGTGGGCGATACTGGACTCGAACCAGTGACCCCTTGCATGTCAAGCAAGTACTCTAACCACCTGAGCTAATCGCCCAATTTAAATGAAAAAAGCGTGTCAACTAGTTTCTTGACTCCGCTCCCTGTTTTCCATCTAATTATTTCACTCTGATGTGCCGAGGGCCGGAGTCGAACCGGCACGGATATAAAATATCCGAGGGATTTTAAGTCCCTTGCGTCTGCCATTTCCGCCACCCCGGCTTGGAATTCGCTTCACTGAGGCGGCGATCGGAGTCGAACCGATGCATAGAGGTTTTGCAGACCTCCGCCTTAGCCACTTGGCTACGCCGCCTTAAACTTGAGCGGGAGACGAGGGTTGAACTCGCGACCCCCACCTTGGCAAGGTGGTGTTCTACCACTGAACTACTCCCGCTTAATGTCGCCCCAAATATACAAATAAATTAAAAATAATGCAAGAGTTTTTTTTATGAATAGAAAATTTTCTCGCATTTTCTACTCATCAATTTTGAGACCGAAACCGCTCTAAAATCCGCTGTTTTCTAAATCTTATCCTACCATTTCGGTTTCGGGCATAGCGCTGGAGAATGTAGGCTATGACAACCAAAACAAAGGCTATAATCGATTTTATCATATTGCTTAAAATTTTATTAATTGTATTAAAATCTGACAATCTACGTTCATGTTGAGACAATCTAAAGCGCATCATACCCTATATATAGTAGCTTTTTAATAAAAATGGGTCTATATATAGATATTTGGGCGGTATAGTTGTTGCATTGTTTCTTTAAAAAAATTATCTCGTCATCCAGCATCAAGGAGAAAATCAATGCAAAATATTCGAGTAAATGAACTAATCATTACCTGTGAATCTTGTGGTAATGTCAAAAGATACCAGGTCACTCCAAAGGATGATCCACAGCAAATTTTTAATAACTTCAAGTGCGAAAATAATTGTGGTCGAAATCTTTATAGCTTTATTACCGTCGGCACTTTGAGCCGTGCAATTTTGCCTTCATTACAGCTTAGTTATGCTGCTATCGCCAAATAAATCAAGTTGCATAAGCGTATTTCTCTTTCAATAAATTTCATCTGTACCAAGCTTAATTCTTCAGTTTGCAGTAACATCATAATATTGCAAATAAGCAACTAAACTTGAAAAAAGGTACGAACCCAATTAGTTGGATTCGTGCCATTTTTTTTCTATAAGGGACAAGAAACTGGTTAATCATTCGAAATCTTTATTTTTAGTTGAAAGCTCGTTGAGACGTTTTCGGGCCGGTTCAAAAGCTGGGTTATTTGATAATATTGTTTGATAGATCTGTTTTGCTTCTTTAAATTTGTTTTGTTCTTCTAATTTTAATGCCGTTGAAAAACTCGAAATCACATCAAATGACACAGCAGAGTTCTGCCAGGCAGCTCTTGCCTCTTTTGATAGACGAATATTCAAATCCTTTACTATTTTTTCGTTAAGCTTTTTGATAATATGAAATAGTTGTCCAACCTTATCTGTTATTTCTTCCGCTTTAATTGTAATACCTGTCTCCACTTCAACTATTCTCACGTCAACGCGGATCATTTGATCAAATGAGACCATATAGCTTCCAAAAACCAGGTAATGAGCACCTAATAGCTTGCCAACTTGAATGCCAGCTTGTTCAGAGAGAACGCCGCTCTGCGAGAGCTGCATTTCCTGTAACAGTGCATTCATTCTTTGTCGCTCCACGAGTTGAAGGTCTGGAACTTTGCTCAATTCCGTGATCATGATTTCGGCTAAGGCTTGTGAGAGCGCTGAATATTTCTCTTTTTCGACTATGCTGTTGTTAGAAAAATCTAGTATCGCGATAGTTTTATTTTCCTGTTGGGGCAAGATGAAGCTTGAATTGAGAAGAAAAGCCATGAAACATAGAGCAAAAATTTTTTTCATTTGAATTGTCCCTCCATTACGGTTTTCAGTTTGAATAAAGAGCAGAAAGTATTAAAGAACTAGTATGGTGCAAATCGAAAATCTAATCTTTAGCGCGCTTTCTTCGATGCGATAATTCTCTGGAAATTTATTTTTTTTAGTATGCCAGCATAAAAATGGGAGGAAAAGTTCGATTGAACCAGTTGCAATCGCCAATCCTGGCAAATCCAATCGATCGCTCATGAGCTGATTGACAGAATCGAAGTAATCTTTCACGCGAGCGCATGGCTATAACTTGTATTGACTGGTTAGATAGAATTCAAAACCTGAAAAATGCGGAAGCGGATTCATGCCATAAAAATCACCGTCCCCGTAAAAAAATTTGGTTTCCATGCTGATCCCCAGCCTCTCATTGACTTGCAGTAAATACCCGAGGCTCGGTCCAAACACGTCCACCCATCCCTGGTTCAATTCGTTCTCCACATAGGACCGTCCCTCTCCGCTAATCAAAATAGTGAGTCGATCAAAAACTGGTATTTTTGCTCCAATTTCCAATTCGCGCAGGGTGATATTATAATTTTTGTCCTGAGGCTCTAAGACTAGGCTTTGATCATTCCAAGTCTGATTTTTTGATTTGCTGCTATAATAGGCGCGCAGCCATAAATTTCCGAAAGAAGCTTGATATTGAAGACCAAGTTTTAAAGCGAGTTTGGGGCCAGAGACGTACATTTTCGTATTGCTCAATTTATCAGCAGTGTAATAGCTCATCACTACATCGAAGCTCGACCTTAATATGGGAAGCATCAGGTAATCGAAACCGATATTAGCTCCAATTTGATCGCCAGGGTCGTAGGCATCTTTGAGATATTTGGTATATTTATAGCGACCTCGGTAAACATAGTTTACACCCGCTCCAACTGTCAATTTGTCATTTATCGGATAAGCGTACATTCCGCCTGCGCTAATGGTAAGCCCTTGCCCAAAGACAGGAGTGTGAAACTTGAAGGCATTATAACTGAGCAAGCTGGCTATGCTTCGCTCTTTATCATCGAGCTCAGTTTTTCCAGTGGGCAGCCCAATCCCTAGGCTCAGCATGGCACGGTTTTCCTGTAGAGCATAATTTGATCGAATGTAGGTATCTGATAAACCAGCCATTCTAATCCCTCCGAACTGTGATGAGGCCGGGGAATGGTTAATTTGAATGGTTAAATTTGGCCGGATCGGATATACAACTTCGATCGGAATGGTAATTTCTTTAATGGGGTCATCAATATTCTCGATAGCCCAAACTTGCGTAATAATCCCAGTACGCAACATCCCTCCATCTGACGCTGCAAATACAGGCTTGACCATCATTGAGAAGGTTTGCAATAGAATTATTAATCTAAACCACTTTCTCATGGTGTTCTCCATTATTGGTTACTTGATAACAACGAGTTTTTTGATTGCAACATTCTGCTGAGAGCGCAATTGAATAATATAAACTCCCGTAGCGATCATTTGACCTTGATCATTTGTTGCATCCCAGATGATCTTATGATTTCCTCCCTTTACTTCTTCATCGAGCAAAGTCTTTACCAATTGACCGAGAATATTATAGATTTTCAACGATACGTGCATCCGTTTCGGCAGATTAAACGAGATCGTGGTTGCTGCATTGAATGGGTTCGGGTAATTCTGGAATAATTCGAATTCCAGAGGAACTAATGGAATGTCATTTGAATTATTACGCAGAAATGCCTCAGTGCCGATCACCAGCTTGTAATAGACGCTGACGTTCTTTCCAGCAATCGGGTTGAGCACGATCGTTGAATTGCTTTGGAGGTCGATAGCGACGTCCTGGCTCTCATCGAATAAAAACATCCGCCAACCGGGGGGCAATTCAGTTACTGCAGCAATTCGAATGATCATATTACGATCAGGTCTTTCCAGAGAATAATCCAGTTCAAGCGGCCAAGCACAACCGTCATCATTCAGTTTCCGAATATCGATCGCATAACGACCGGGGTGATTGCTCCAGCTTTTGTTGTTGATCGATAGCGATACGTAATCTCCGATCGCCGGCGCTTCCATTAAATCACAAGGATCAAACTCATTGTCCGCTGTTTCGGCTAAACCACAGAGATTATCATTATCGATGAACTGTCCGCAACGAACGGTAGCGGATATCAGGACAGCCAGATCAGAATATTTCTCAAGATAATCCACAGCGGCAGATTTTGGCTTACTTAATGAGCCTCGCGGCGCTTCTTTTGGAGGAACAATGAGGCTGCGACTCACATTATCTCCGTTCCATACAAAGTAGCCCTCCCAAGGCTGGATAACCTGGGTTGAATAAATCCAACCAATTGAGTCGATCGTTGAACGATAAATTGGCGATGAGATCAGTTCGGATGTCTTTTGAATATCTGACCATCTGACAGGATACGGGAATGGATTGCCAATCATATTCCAACCAGGATTCAACACAATGCGATAGTTTTCGTTGCCGGGAGATCTTCCAGCGCCAGCATCATAAGATCTCTGCTGGCTTGTGATCAGCCAGAACGCTTTACCTCTTGAAAAGGCCCCGCGGTTCTGCCAAGTTGAATCGCCATAAGCCACGTAACTGGTATCTTTTTGACTCCAATCGAACAAACGCCATTGATAGGGATTGACTTGACCGAAATTATCTGCTAAAACTGCTTCGACCGATGGGTCATCAAGCTCATAAGGAACGGAAATCATGCGATGGATTCTTCTCGGCAAAACAACATTGGAGCTTTCTCGTTCTGTTTTGACTGTAATCCATGAATACGATTGGTTTTCAGAAGGATATTTCACCTCGCCATAATTAGTTTGAATCGAAACCCGATATTTCAATCCACGGATCGTTGCAGAATCTGCTGGTATTGCCAATTGCAAGGCGGATGTAAAGGTGGAATCTCTAAAACTCAGTGTTTTTCGACGATAATTCTCGCTTCCGCCGAATGCATATTCAAATATCCCTGTGAGGATCTTATATGGGGCTGGATAAATGTCAAATTTCAGTTGAACCTTAGTCCCTTTCGCTGAGGAATCTGGGACAGATGGGGTCATTTGTGCTACGGCCGGCATCAGTGTTGGCATGGTATCGGTCGCTCTGATTTTAAGTTCATCGATCGCACCATAAAATGCCGTTACCGAATCAGTGTCTACTGGGTTTCCTCCGAGATAACAAATGTTGCTACCTACTGGAATGCCCTGAGTATAGCTGATAGAATCGACCAATACATTATTTACGTAGACCCACACCTTATCCCAACGATAAAATGTAGAAACATAATACCAGGTTCCAGGGTTGATTGTGAATTTGGTTTCTAAAATGCCGTTGTAATAATAAACCCCCAACTTCATATTTTTTGAGATGAATAAGCCTTGGCCATATTCGGCAGTCCCCTTATTGGTGATGATATTCTGAATATGCTGTTTAGCCCCGTAGCAATTGACCCAGAGCTCAATAAATTGGGGGATTTTGTTGATATTGGCATAAAGTTCAGCATAGGAATCTTTCGAACCCGCAAATTGCATTGCCTGGCCGATGACGCCCTGCACCCATTTTACATTGTGCAAAATAGCCTTTTTACCATAGGGCGAATTATCATAGAGCGTATCACTCCCAGTTGGTTCAAATACCCATTGCGCTTCTAACGTGTCGCTGCCAGCAATTCCGTAATCGCTATGAAACCAGAGCCGATCGTAGGGCGAATCGGGCGGCGGTGTCGGATATTCCTTTCCCATCGCTCCATAATACCACCAAGTCGCATCGGCATGAGTCCAGTTTTGATCGCCTCTCCTAATCTTAGGTTCATTATCAACGATTAACTCGCAATCAAAAGCGCCTAATCCTGGTTGCTTGTTCCAGACAAGAACAGAAATTCGGTTTCTTCCCAAGCGCAAGAATTGCTTAATATCCCGATTCGCGATATTCCAGCGAATGGGTTGAGTGGAATTTTCGATGAGCACGAGGGCACCATTAATGTACAACTGGATGTAATCATCGAAACAAATGTTGACATAACTGGTGGTTGGCAGCTTGCTGAGCATAATATCTTTGATGAACCAGGCACGATCTGGTGCATCGCTGAGCAAGCTATCTGTATGCGGCGCAGGACTGAAAAAATCACCCACAGGTGTATAGCCATCAATTTTCCAACCGAGCTGAGCGAGTACATTTTGCCCAACTTTTTCCGCTATACCAATTCCAAACAGCGACACTTGAATCAGCTTTTGATATTGATCGTTGGTGTAGATTGTGGCCTGTCCATATTGATTCCCTTGGAAAAGCGGTTGGAATTCCACCTGAAGCGGCAGATTACTTCCCGCTTTAATGGTTGCGCTCTTTTTCGAAATACGAAATGCCTGGTTGTTGATGGAAATTGAATCGATCTTAAGATCAGCGGTGGTGGATTCGTTATAAATCCACAGCGGCAGCCTTTTGACCGCGCCGATCAAAAGCTCACCGAAATTGAGTGATTGCGGCGAAACGGCCACCTTCGCCCCAGTGTAAACTACACCATTGCCAATGAGTCTTACCCGGGCATCAGGCTTCTTGGGATCGTTGCTCTTGATGTTCAGATATGCGGTAAAGGATCCTGCTTTCGTAGGCGAAAAACTGACCAACAATTGTGCGCTCTGCCCCGCTCCAATCATCAGCAAATTATCTTTGACTGAAAATTGAGCGTCACTGGTGGCAAGTTGGATGATCTCAAGGTTTTGTTCCCCAGAATTTCGAATTGTCAGGAGCAAAGACTTAGACCGATCAGTTGGGACCGTACCAAAATTCAGCAGAGTATCCGGCAAAACTAATTGCTGCTGAGTTGGCTCTCTTCCAGTGCCTGAAAGCTTCACCAATAGCGTCGCTCGTTTTGGATCATTACTGACGATTTTCAGCGTATCGCGATAGATTTTCGCTGTTGTAGGCGTAAACGAAATGATGATCGAGCCCGAGCTTTTGGGTGCAACCTGAAGACTGGTGAGATTCGGTTTAAACGATGGATCTTTGGCCGTAACGCTGGTGATTTTTAGATATTTTTCTCCAATATTGTTTATGGTCAACACCAGGGCCTTCGTCGTTCGCAACGCAACCTTGTCGAAATTTAAACTATCTGGGAAAATCGTGATCTGCTGGTCGATAGAATCTCTTCCTGTTCCGATTAAATCCACAACCTTGCTTGGTAAAACAGGATCGTCACTGAGAATCGTCAGTTTTGCTTTAAAAGTTTTTATTGAGTCTGGTGTGAAGGTAATTGGAACCTGTCTGCTGCTATTATATTCCAGCAAAAAGTTTGTCAGTTGGGGCTTAAAATGCTTATTGTTCGATTCAATATTTGAAATCGTGAGCGGCCTTTGCCCTAAATTGGCCACCCAAAGATATGCCGTTGCCGTAGAACGGATCAGCACTTGTTTAAAATCGACTGGTTCTGGTGAAACAATAATTTGTTGAGTTCTCCCCTTTCCCTTCCCAGTCACTGGAACATAGATCAAATAATTGCTTGGATCATTGCTCTTTATTTCCAAGGTCGATCGAATTTCAACTGTATCTGTGGGTGTAAATTGAATGGCTAATTGATGACTCTGTCCGCCTTCTAAAAGCAATGAATCCTGGCTGACCACAAAATGAGGATCGCGGCTTTGAATGGCGATCAATTTAAGCGGCAAATCACCCAAATTTTGAACAGTCAGGTAATTCGTGAGTTTTTGGCCAAGTTCTACTTGACCAAAATTGAGCTCCTTTGGAGAATACGCCAGTTGCGGTGCAAGCAAAGTTCTGCCAGTTCCGCTGAGCGGTAGACGCATCACGCTAGAATCCGGATCATTGCTGGTGACAATGAGCTCAGCTTCAATTTTGCCTAGAACCTTAGGCTGAAACGTGAGGTTCACCAATTGATTTGCCCATGGCGCAATGGTCAGATGGTGCTTATCTGCGGTAAATTGATCATTATTTGGAACGATGCTGTTAATGATCAATTCCTTTTCTCCTTGATTGCTGATGGAGAATTGAGCGGTTTTATTGCGGCCAAGCGCCACTGAGCCAAAATCAAATTGATTGGGATAAATGCTAATATTCGGCGGCAGAAGCTCCCGACCTTCGCCAAGCATTGGGATCTTTAGGGCATTATGAAGCGGATCATTGCTGTAAATCGTCAGATCGGCCTCAAATTTTCCGATGCTATCAGGACGAAATGTGACCACCAGCCAAATCGCATTGCTGGGTGAAATCTCAATGGGTTGCTTGAAATCGAATGAAAAATTATCGCTGCTGCTTTTGATATTATCGATTTTCAGAATCATCTCTCCATCATTGCGAATCTGGAGGTTTTGGTACCCAGCCAATCCAGCTCCCACAGATCCGAAATTGAGCTGATTCGGTTGCACAGCGAGCTGCTGATCTCGAAGTGTCCGGCCAACTCCTTGCAATAGAACTCGAACAATCGGCGTCTCCGGGTCATTATTGGCAATGGTCAGGGTATCACTATAGTTTCTAACCTCTTTCGGCGTAAATGTCACATAGATTGTTTGGTAGGATTGAGGCCCAACTACAAGGGCGCTAGTGTTGACAGCAAAATTTGTCGTCCGAGTGGAAACATTTGTAACAGTTAAATCTTTTTCACCGGTATTGGAAATGGTTAACGGATAACTTCGCTGCTGCGTTACTGGGACTTCTCCGAATGAAAGCGAAGCCGCCGAAAGAACAATATTCTGATTTCGGAGCAACCGGCCATAGCCTGATAAAGCGATATTCTGGTTCTGATTATCGGGATCATCACTTTGAATTCGAAGTGTTGCCTGATAGGTCTTCCGCTCTTTGGGCGTGAAAGTGATCAGGATATAGCGTGTGTTTCCAGGCGGTAAAGTAAAAGCGCTGGTATTGGGAATGAAACTCGAATCGGTAGTGACGATACTTTGAACGTTCAGCGCCCGCTCTCCAGTATTTTTCACCCAGATATACCTGCTGGAACTTTGATTGAGCGCGACACTATCGAATGACACCTGTGTCTGGCTCACAGCGATATTTTGCGGTAACGGATCACGACCCGTTCCCGAAAGCGGAATCTCTCGATTGCCAGGCTCGTTAGTCGTAATGGTGACCGTCCCAGAAAATAACCCGATTTGTTTTGGAGTAAAAGTAACCGACACAGTTCGATATTGACCGTACGGCACGCTGAGCACATTCGGAGTAACCGAATAGGGAGAATTTGTCTCTTTGATACTCAGTTTGCTGATCTCCAGTGTTTTTTCCCCAGAATTGGAGATCGTAAAAGTCTTGGTAAGGCTCTGATTCGTTGCTACCTGACCGAAATCGATTCGTTGGACACTTAGCTCCATTTTCGGATTTGTCAATTCACGACCAGATCCAGTGAGATAGACGAACAAGGTATCCCGTTGCACATCGTTGCTAACAATCATCAAGTGGCCTTTAATAGTTCCAACAGCATTGGGCGTAAAGGTCACCGCTATGCTGGACGTATAACCAGGCTGAATTGTGACTGAACTGGGATATGCAGCATAACGAGGATCGCTGGATTTAATTCCGCGCACGTAAAGTGACTCCTCTCCCCTATTGCTGACATTGAAATAGGCGGTTTTCGAAGCCCCGATCGCAACGGTGCCAAATTTCAACGTGTCTGCTGAAATTGAAATTTCAGGTGGAGCTGCTTTGCGACAAGAGCCAAATATTGGAATAAAGTAATCCGGAATCGACAGATCAGAGCTATTGATATCCAATTGCGTATTTGCGCTGCCAAGTCTTTGAGCATAGTATGTTATTAAAACATAGGCGCGGCCACGGGGCGGAATGATGAAACGAGTCATATTGGCGCGATATTGACTGTCTGCGGCAGTAATGTTATAAATCTCAAGGTTATTATCTCCAGTGTTATCGATCGCCAAATAAATCGATTTTTGAGAGCCCAAGGCCACAGCGCCGAATTTTAGCGTATCTGGCGTAACGGCGATTCGAGGGGTTCCATAGCGGATGCCTTTCCCTCGTAACACGATCCGAAGATTGGGGCGAAGCGTATCATTGCTTTGAATCGTCAAAAAACCCTCAATATCCCCGACAACAATTGGGCGAAATGTCACACCCACATATTTGCCTTTTTTCGGGTTTAGCACAAATCCTAACGAATCTGTGGTGGTAAATTGGGAATTGGACGATTTGATCCTTGAGATCTTAAGCGGTTCATAACGATCATCGTTGTAAACGTAAATGTATTTGATTTGGCTATTGCCAATCACCACTTGCTCAAATTGCAAAGTATCTTCATCAACGGTGATAATTGGGATGGTCGGTCGATATCCACGGCCACTAACTGTAACTTTCAATGAATCATTTTTCGGATCATTGCTCAAAAATAAGATATAATCTACAATAGTGTCTTCTCTAGTCGGCTTGAAAACGACATTGATATCGCGATATTGACTGGGCAGAATTGTAAAAGTAGTGTCGCTGACGCTAAAATCTGGATCATGTGGAATGACTTTAAAAACTCGGAGGATTTCATCGCCCTTGTTTTCGACCCGCATGACGCGAAGCTTCGAGTAATTTGGGATGATTTTTGTGGTATCAAAGTTCACCGATTTTGCTGCGATCTGCGGCTGGCCGGGAGAAACTGATTCAAATTTGACCTTGGTGAGATTCGATTTCAACTGCACTACATAGGCCTTCAACGTTGGATAATTTCTATTAAAAGCAACACAATTTTGCACGAATTGATACGTGCTATCAAATTTCACCTTGCTGGTATATAGTCCACCAGTGGTAGGATAATAGAGATAGACGTCGTAAGTTTTGTTCTGGGCATTCTGAGGATTGAACTTTATAACTTCGAGGTAATTTCTCTCATTTCTGATAAAGCTGCAATTGCCGACGGTTTCGATAGTCGCGACTCTTGTTCCGCTGAAGAGGTATTGATGGAGCTTTTGCTGGTCAACATCAACATTTTTCTCCAAGATCCACATCCGCTGATTCACTGGATCTGAATAGAGCTGCCGCTGGAGACTGACTGGTACGGCATGATCGGCAATCGTAATTCCTTCTTTGTAAGTGGACAAGTTTTCATTGAAAATCATCATTTTGGTGGAATAGCTGTTGCTTTGATTGACTTCAAGGATGGCCCAGACACGACCGCTATCATCCGCTGCAATGTCGGTATTAAACACATAAGTATATTGACCAATGTTATTCGGGCCAAGCTCTCGGGTGCCAGTGGTGGAATAACGGGCCAATTTGCCTTGACTATCCGCATTAGGTTGAATCTGATTGTGCCAGGAGATCCACATTTTGCCGTTTCTTCCAGCGGTAATTTTCGGCAAAAACGCTGCTTTGTCGATCACAGTGGAATCCTTTTTTACCGTGCCAGTCGAATCAAAAATGACAAAATAGCCTCCTTGTTTTCCCTGAATTGCAACCCAAACATCGCCGGTCAGGCTGTTCAATGCTGCTCGGATCGACTGATATTTCGGATCGCTTTCGGAAGCCCCGAAGCCGACAATCTGCTCGCGCTTATAGACATACCCGTTTGGCTGAAAAATTTTCAAGTAAACAGGTTGTCCTGCGCCGTTCGATCGAAAATAAAAGCACCATACCTTGCCGAAATTGTCGATCACCATGTCCTCATGATAAGTGTCTCCTTTATCAGTAAGCAGTTGCCAGCCATCGACTGGCGGGTAATCGATCACTCTGGTATCCAATGGGAAAATATTGCTTAATCGGGACACGGTACCAGCGAATGCATTTGCATTTATTAAAAACGCTGTCAACGCAAGGATGTAGAGCGCAATTGGCAATCGAAAGGATTTCATAGTTGCCTCGTTCGATTAGTTTAACACTGATGACTTGTTATCTTGCAATTCGAAAACCAAGGTCATATCGTTTGGTATTTGGCGCTTTTTTCTCCCGAAAAGCGCAACGGAGCTCTGCTTCAGCTCGGTTCCAAGCGCCACCTCGGATTACTCGTTCTGTACCCGAGCTTGGTCCCAGTGGATTTTGACTCGGAGAAATTGAGTAATAGTCCTCCTGGTACCAGTCGTTGCACCATTCAAACACGTTCCCCGCCATATCATAGAGCCCGAAGCCATTAGGCTGAAACTTACCAACTGGCAAAGGCCCCCGGTTATTCGAAAAATGGGCCATTGAGTCCACCAATACTCCCTGATAAGATTGATAATTGCAGCGCGTACCAGGGTCTTCATCTCCCCAGGGATATTTCTTTGTCGCAAGTCCACCTCGCGCTGCACGTTCCCATTGGGCTTCTGTGGGCAAATGAAAGCCATTTTTCGAAGGATTATAGCTCCAATTCGTTGTATCATAACAGGCATTAAATCCATATTGCTGGCTAAGCCAATTGCAATAGCGCACTGCGTCGTACCAGCTAACCCCAACTACTGGATAATTCGGATAGTTCAAAAAGTATCCGATCGGCGCTTGACTGGCTCCTCCTTCTGGCGGATAAGCTCGGTGGGTTAGATCACAATAAATTTTGTATTCTGCATTGGTCACTGCGTACGGGGCGATATTGAATTCATTTAATCGGACAGTGTGGGGAGGCTTCTGGTCGAACAAACCATCGATATCCCCCATTAAAAAACTATCTGCTGGGATCGAAACAACTCGATCGAGCTTTAAGTCACTGGCAATTAGCCTCACCCGAAAACTTTCGCCATATTGTTCAGGATAATCGATGCCAGCATCCCAAACGATAAGCTTATCCTTGCCAGGTAGAATTGGAAAACCGTAATTACCACTGAAGCTTTTAGCCGGTACCGTGAAAGTCTTGCCGCTATCCCGCGAGACTTCAACGTAAACGAACAACATATCATTCTCTGGATCGCTTACATCGTAGCGGATGTCCACTAAAAAAGTGCCAGTCCGTTGCTCTGCAACGAGCGATTCAATCACTGGATTTCTATTTTGAGCTAAGATGTTGCTGATAACAGTCATGCAACAGCCAAAGGCGATCAGAATCATTTTTTTCATCATGGAATGAGCTCCACTTATTATGATCTACAACTGATTTTCGGTGATAATTTTCCTTTTCACACCCATGTACAAAACTTCACCCCCCACAGATGATAGCCTCCGCTTTTTCTAATTTTTTTGAAAGATTATCTCCCAATCACCGGGGTGGTACCGATGGTGGCGTCGGCGGTAAAGGAAGCACCTCTTGATTTCGCCAGTCCTCCTCCCAGAATCGGGAATCAAAAAGGAGTTCTGAAGCTCCATTGCGCGAGTCATTGCCGGGCAAATAACCAAGTTCGAGATTCTGCGAAAGCTGCATTAAACGATCTTCTGCTGATGTCGATAATGTGCCGAGTGCTTGATCTTTGCCCGCTGGGCCTGAAATTCCTGCTTCGAAAAATGCTGCGATAAAACTGCCTTGCTCGATGCTCTCCAAAGCCATGGCAAGGTCAAGATAGTTGGCTGCCAAAATAAAGCCAGGATCCAATCGGTTTGCCTCTCGAAAGCTGGTCACTGCTGCAGAATAGTCTCCGAGATCATATTGCTCCAAGCCACGACAGAA
This sequence comes from candidate division KSB1 bacterium, assembly GCA_034506395.1. Lineage (NCBI taxonomy): Bacteria > Pseudomonadati > Candidatus Zhuqueibacterota bacterium. The sequence goes on from JAPDPQ010000025.1 coordinate 23,441, forward strand.
CGCCTTGAACGCCTCCAGGCTCTTTGTTCGATTCATCCCAATTCTTTTGCGCTGCTCAGGAGTCAACTTGATCCCAAGCTGATCTATAACGCTGAACACGATATCCTTTTCGAAATCGAACAGCTCAGTCAATTCGCCACTCATCTCTTTTCCCTGCAGCGCACTTCGGGATTTCGTGTTGATCAAATTGGTCTGGATAGAAAGATAACGGTCCGCCTTGATCGTAAACGAACCATTCACAAGGTTTTTCGCTCCCATCAGGCGACCGAAGCGTGGAGCTGTGGCTTCATCAGCCAAGCCAGCCATCCCCAATTGCATTTCTTCAACAAGCTTTTCTAAATAAACCCGCTCAAGTACTTTGAGTTGATTTACCTGAGAAAGATCGGTAATCATCATCTCAGCCAGCCCTTTGCTCAATGAATTCCAATTCGGATCTTCCATGACGTTCAAAAAATAAAGTACGCCAATGGCGTTATCTTCAATCTGATGATCGCCGATCTGATTTTCCATTTTTACTGCCATAGCAATTCGCTGGCCAATTTCGTCCTTCACCAATTGTTGAAATCTGGCCTTAGAAAGTTTATAATATGGGTCGGAGCGGGACATCGATGTGTAAAATCGATAAACTTTTTTGGCGAGCGGCTTTTTATTCAGCATCTCCAGGTTCATCCCCCCATAAAAAATGGCGCAGCTATTTCTGCGATCTTGACTCAGGATCTGTTTGCTCAAAGCGAACGACTGTTTATATTTTCCGAGCTTGAAATAGGCGATCATCGCACCAGATAAGGCGCGGATGTCCTTGGATAAGCCCAATGAGCTACCGCTCTCCGCAATTTTCAGATACTCGCGAAGCGCATTTTCATAGTCATTGGCCTTTAAGTAGCGGTCCGCCGTCATATATCGACTTGTTGCACAGCCGAATAACAAAACTAATAAAGCGGAAAGAAAAAGGATCTTGCTATTCACAATCGCTCCTCTCTAAAAAATGTTTCTGGCTCGATAGTTGTCAATTTGAATTGTTGTCTGTGAGAACCAATCATGAAATATGATTTTTTTGAGGCATGTTTCGACTATTCTGTATCACTATAGAACAAATCTCTTCCTTTTCCCCCAGACATAGGAAGGATATCTGACTGGCTTTAAGCTGCTTTTTCTAATATTTTGTTGGATTCAATTAACAAAAAGCGATCAGTTTAACGACAAATTTGAAATTAGAGTGAATTCGTGCAACAACTATTCCCCAGCATGGGTTTGTTGCAAAATTAAAACTTCGACAATGCCGCTAATCTTGCTACTAACTAATATTGAACTTTTGCTCGTTTTGGACTTTAAATTCTTAGTCAATGACAAATCTACCTGATTCATGAACTGTCAGTGATTATTAAAATGAGTTGTCCAGGCAGTTTGGACCAAATTATACTCCGATTATCACAAAGGATTATATCATGCTTATTGGATTAACTGGAACCAATGCTTCTGGAAAAACAACGATTCTTAATTATCTCATCAAAAAGGGATTTGAGCCTTATTCGCTCTCTGATATTATTCGCGAGGAACTGGCTCGATTAGGGATGACACCGAGTCGCGAAAACCTGATTGAAATGGGGAATAAGCTTCGGGCGGAAAAAGGCGCGGCGGTTCTGGCAGAAATGATCAAACCAAAACTATCTGGACGAAATGCAGTGATCGACAGCATTCGAAATGTATCTGAAATCCGATCGTTGCAACAGTTGCCCAATTTCTTCCTTTTGGGGGTTGATGCGCCAACTGAACTGAGGTTTCAACGTGCCATGGTTCGAAATCGACCGGAGAACGTGAATAATCTGGAGGAATTTTTAACAATCGAGCAAAGAGAGAAAAGTGATGATCAGCACCAACAGAATATTAGCTCGTGTCTGGCATTGGCCGATTTTAGAATTTACAATGATGGGAGTCTCGATCAATTGTACCGTCAGGTGGATGAGGTTTTGGATGAAATGAGAAGGCGCGTTCGTCCCAGTTGGGATGAATATTTTCTCAAGATGGCATTTCTGGTTGCTGAACGATCGACTTGCTTGCGCCATCATGTAGGGGCAATTATTGTGAAAGATCGGCATGTATTAACGACAGGCTATAATGGTGCGGCCAGAAATATTGATGATTGTACCAAACTCGGGTGTCTCAGAAATCAACTCAATATTCGCTCTGGCGAGCGCCATGAAATCTGTCGTGCCATCCATGCAGAGCAAAATGCCATCATTCAGGCTGGGGTCCATGGCGTTGCCATCGATGGTGGAACGTTGTACTGCACCCATAGCCCTTGCATTATTTGCGCCAAAATGATCGTGAATGCTGGATTAAAGCGCGTCGTATCTTGTGGCGAGTATCCAGATAACTTTAATCTGGTCATGGAGCTATTTCAGCAGGCAGGTGTTCGGTTTGAGCGCATTGCACAACCAGATATGACCATTCGGTTACTGCTATAAAATAACAAACGGCCGGTGAAACGGCCGTTTGGTTTTTAGCCCTTGTCGCCACGATTTCGAAATAAGTGGGCGCCACTTTCAAAAAGATTGACCACCACTGATCCGCTAAAGTCAATTTATGGCTCTTGCATGTGCGGATACGGAAAATCAGTTGGTGGAAGGAAATTCTCTTTAATGGCTCGTGGCGTTACCCAGCGCTGCAAGTTGATAATGCTTCCTGCCTTATCATTGGTACCTGAGGCCCGACTGCCACCAAATGGTTGTTGACCAACCACAGCTCCAGTGGGTTTATCATTAATGTAAAAATTTCCGGCCGCATGCGTCAATATTTCAGCCGCTTGAATGATGGCATAGCGATCGCGCGCGATAATCGATCCAGTTAACCCATAGGGTGAAGTCTCATCGCATAAATGTAAGGTCTCTTCATATTTTTCGTCGGGATAAATATAAAGCGTAATTACCGGACCAAAGATTTCCTCCTCCATTAATTTGAACTTCGGATTGTTAGTAACAACAATAGTCGGTTCGATAAAATAACCTATCGCGTCACTGTAATTGCCACCGGTAATGAATTCAGCCTCCGACGATTTTTTCGCATAATCGATATAGCTGATAATGCTTTCATAAGCAGCACGATCGATCACCGCGCCCATAAAATTGGTGAAATCCTCTGGTGATCCCATACGAATCCGTTTCACCGCAGCAATTAATTTTTGCTTCAACTCAGGCCAGATGCTGGATGGGATATAGGCTCTCGACGCTGCCGAGCATTTCTGTCCCTGATATTCGAATGCTCCTCGGACCATGGCAGTTGTCAACGCATCCAGATCGGCAGAACGATGCGCAAAAATGAAATCTTTTCCTCCGGTTTCACCCACGATGCGAGGATAGGTTCGATATTTCGCAATGTTATTCCCAATAGTTTTCCACATATCTTGAAATACCGATGTCGAACCGGTGAAATGAACGCCTGCCAAATGCGGACTGGCCATCACTGGGTTTCCTACCGAGCCACCAGGGCCTGGAACCATATTGATCACCCCATCGGGCAGCCCCGCTTCTTTGAGCAATTGCATGATGAAATATGCAGTATAAACTGTTGATGATGCTGGTTTCCAAATCACGACGTTACCCATCATCGCGGGTGCTGTGGGCAAGTTGCCAGCTATCGACGTGAAATTAAATGGCGTCACTGCGAAGACAAATCCCTCTAATGGTCGATACTCGACATAATTCCAACAAGCTTTTGAGGATTGGGGCTGCTGCTGATAGATTTGCTGCATATAGTAAGGATTGAAGCGATAGAAATCGATCAGCTCGCAGGCAGAGTCGATTTCTGCCTGAAAAACCGTTTTCGACTGACATAGCATGGTTGCTGCATTGAGGATCGGTCGATAGGGGCCAGCTAAGAGTTCCGCTGCTTTCAAGAAAATCGCGGCTCGTGCTTCCCAGCTCATGGAGGCCCACTTCGGCCGTGCCTTCAAAGCAGCGTCAATCGCCTGATTCACTTCTTTCTCGCTAGATTTGTGATAGACACCCAATAAATGTTTTGTCTCATGGGGACACCTGCATTCTGCTAATCGTCCAGTCTTTAACTCTTCACCGCCGACAATTATCGGAATTTCTATTTCCTTCGACTTCAACTCTGCAATCTTTGCCTTTAATGCCTTTTTCTCAGGACTTCCTGGGCCGTAGGACAAAACAGGCTCATTACTCGGAACCGGAACATTAAAAATACCATTCGTCATAAAGTTTCTCCTCTCATCATTTCTGGTTCAATTTAATTTGTTCATCGTTCTGGCAAAATATATCGATTAAAATGCACCTGAGACGCGGGAATTAATACCAAAGCCACATCGGATTGATCGATTGACTGCAAATGAGCGAGCATGATATCCGTATGTTGATAAAATCGCTCACGGTTTTCTGGAAGTATCGGTTCACCCGAGGCATTTTTGATCTTCAACGGATTGATCGGTCGACCATTCTCATACATGGCATAGTGCAAATGGGGACCGGTCGCCAATCCAGTCCTTCCCACGAATCCAATTACTTGCTTTTGTTTGACACTTGCTCCCTTCTGAATGCCCTCCGCAAAACCGCTCAAATGGCCATAGACAGTAACAAAATGACCGTTGCGATGCTGTAACTTAACAAAGTTACCAATGCCCCGATCATAACCTTTATCGAGGACAACGCCATTGGCAGCTGCAGAAACTGGTGTTCCCTCAGGCGCTGCGTAGTCAACACCGTAATGCGGCCGAAAAATTTTCAGGATGGGATGTTTTCGCGAGAATGAAAAATGGGAACTAATGCGCCGATAATTGAGCGGAGATTTAAGAAACGTCTTTTGAAACGAATTCCCTTTCGGATCATAATAGCCCTCATCCGCTGGCGTATTAGCGAAGTAGATCGCTGTGAATGTATCTGTTTTTGAGATATATTGAGCGGCTAAGATTTTGCCGTATTTCACGAACTGTTCTGTTTCAGGCGTATAGAATTTTTCGTAGACGATCCTAATTTCATCACCATACTGAGGATCAACAAAGAAATCGATGTCCCATTGAAAAATATCCGTGTAGGACATCAAAAGCTCTGGGGTTTCGCCTGCCTCAAGGACCGCATCATACACTGTTGTTTGGATATTTGCTTTCAAGTATTTTAATTTGGGGACCAAATCGACAGCGATCGTTCGCGAGTTATAGCTATTATTGCGATCCAGAAAGATATGAAACTTCTTTTCAACCGAAGGGCTATAGACCAACGAAAGCATCCTGCCCTGCCGGTCTACTTCGATCTCATAGCGATCCCCAGGCCGCAAGCGATTTAATGAGTAATGTTCTTTGAACGCTTCAATGATGGATTGAAGCAACTCAACAGCAATCCCGTTTTTGATGAGCAGAGCCGAAAGCGTTTCTCCCCGCTGCACTGTATCGAAAATCCTGATCGGCGCTTCGGCTTTTAGTGAAAAATTAGAAACATCAGGTAGATCTACCAGTTCATGGCTTTCCCGATGAGCTGGCCAAAAAGCATAGATAGCAAAGATGAGAAACGGAATGAGCAACAGCAGATTAACTATTTTTTTCATTGACGAGGTCTATCCTTGTTACAATTTCGTTTCAAGACAAATATAGCAAAATAACTGCAATATGTCAAGCTTTAAATCGGGAATCTATAAGCTGGATTCCAATTACTACTTGACTTTTGATCTTAATTCGCGTCATCTCTCAATGGGTTTGATGATCGTTTGTCCAGAAAAACCCGCCTTGAATTTCTCAGCATCATGCTGATCCCCAACTATATCCCCAAAATGCATGGGAATGACGATCTTTGGCTGGAACGCATTCGCTGCTTCGATCGCTTCGTCCGCAGTCATCACATAAGTCCCGCTGACTGGCAGCAACGCGATATCTACTTTCAGTCGTTTCATCTCAGGGATGAAATCTGTATCCCCAGCATGATAGATCTTTGTACCATCTGAAAGGGTGATCACGAAACCGATCCAGTTGTTTTCGCGCGGATGAAACTTCTTCCCGATGTTATAAGCGGGAACTGCGCGGATGCTAAGCTGATCCAGCTTGATCTCCTGATGAGGTGTTAGCGCAATTGCATTTGAACCCAATTGCTTGACCACATCTGTTGGTCCAACAAGTTTGGTTTGGGGGATTTTGATTTTATCAATATCCGCTTTGGAAAAATGGTCATAATGACTGTGGGTCACCAAAATATAATCCGCAGGCACCGCTTTGGATGACAATTTCCATGGATCGATGTAGATGTTCTTCCCCTGATCTTCGATCCGAAACGAATCATGGCCTAACCAATGGATGTTCTCTGTTTTCATTAGCGTCTCCTCCCTATTGACGATTTCGCTAGTCCATTTTTCAGAAACATCAATATGATTTGAAAACAACAAGCGCATGGCGAATTTTAGCTTATTTGCAGTGCATGCCCTTCCCCTGGTTTGATGTGGTAAAAATACCACCAAGACAGCAATTTTGAGGGCAATATTTTCGTTTTCCAGAATAAAAAGAATCTAGCTTGATGACGAATAGATCATAACAGCTCATCGAGCTTTTACAGCGATGCAAGCAATTTCGACATTGGCGTTTTTGGGCAAATTTGCCACTTGGACAGCAGCGCGCGCTGGTGGTTGGGCTGAAAAGTACTTTGAGTAGACATTATTGATGCGGCTGTAATTTTGAATATCGGTCATATAGACTGTAGCAGAAACCACGTCAGAATAATCCATCCCAGCCGTTTTTAACACGGCGCCGAGATTCTTCAGCACCTGTTCGGTCTCCGCTTCGATCGTCTCTGTCACCATTTGATTCGTTGCAGGATCAATTGCAATTTGACCCGAGCAATACAGCGTATTGCCTACTTTGATTGCTTGGCTATAAGGCCCTATTGCAGCGGGCGCATCAGGACTAACAATTACGGCTTTGTCAGGCTGCTGAGATCCTTGCGGTTGGCATGAAACGATTAATAGCATAACGACACTCAATAGAAATAAACCTCTCATACTTTTTCCTCCTTGCATGGTATTTTTATTTGGGTTTCAAAATCAGCATAATCAGAAGATTCATTCTGCAATTCTTGCGAACGAAAAATTCGATAGGCCTCAATAGTTGAGGCCATTCATTTGATGATGAAAAGGCCTTGTTCTTAACTGCCTCAACATCTCCATGGATTCCGAGCTCATGATGATCAGAATACCTATTTTGACTCCAAACCAAGCGTCAGTCCAGCGGAGGTCACATAAATTCGGGTCAGTTTTCCTGGTTCAGGAACCTGGGTCAGGCTATTGCTTTGCACCCCCTGAACCAAAAAAAAGTCGTAGCCGATCTTGAAAATCCAGCTCAAACTGGAGCTCTCCTCTTCAAAGACCAGACTATATTGGCTCGGGATTAAATTGCTATTAACTTTCTCATCGACAAAAAATCCACCTAATCGCGTCAATCGGTACATGTTTCTCAGTCCAAATATCCTCAGCCAATGCTTCCATTGGATCACATCGCCGCGGATAAACCAGCGATCGCCGATGATAAAATATTTTTGAGGCGTGTTTGGCAAACGGCCTTTGGTGCGAACTAATTCCAGTTCAATATAATTGTTGGTTGTATCCGCCTCGACACAACGCACCTCGGCAGCAAGGTCCTCATTTTCAAAACTGATAAAGGGCTGAATAAAGAGCCCGATAAACATGACCACCACACCAATAAAAATGAAAAACAAAATCAGTGAAATTCTTGTGACCTCAAACAAACAGCCAAGCTGTCGATTCTTGGTTTTGTCCACCGCTTTCCCTAATAAAAATTTCGTCAAGAAGTCGAGGACATCAGTAACGCCTTTTGAGAGAGCCGATGGTTTTTGTTCGGCAGCCTTTTTCTGTTCCACAGACTTGGCCCGCGATTTCAGAAACAAATGGACAAGCAAGGTGATGCCAGTAAGAATAATGGCAATCCCCATATAAATCGTCACTGTCTCTGTGAACGGTGCGTCTAAACCCAAGCTGAAATTCCTCCTGAGCTATGCTCATCATCAAGAAAACGTTAGCTCGTAGATGATATTTCATCATCCATGTTTTTTAACGACGCAGGAAATGGTTCAGTGCGAGGTAAACATTTGCTTTCCTGTATCGTGATGGACTATACTGGAAATTGCTTCGCCCCGCCGAACAACACTTGCTGCGATGCGAGCCAAGAAAGAGCGATCAAATAAGTTAATCCCATGGTCGAGACCATAATTGAGAACTTTCGCGAGGTTTTTCACCTTTTGAAACATGTCATAAGTGAAATCGGCTCGCCGCAACGGAAAAATCGAATTATTTGTCAACAGCGGATCAATATCAGGATCGAGATTGCCCGATTGAACGGCTCGATCCCAATCCAATGTGCCCGGGATCGGCGAAAATGAGGTCAATTTTGCTTTAGAACCAAGACCAATGACAAACAGCAGTCCCTCTACCACTTCGTCAACGGATTGGTTGGGCAAACCCATGATCACATAGGTATCTATCTCTTTGCGCCGATAGCCAGCTTGCTCTAAATAATCAAGCGCATTTGCCAAAGCGTCCTCGTCGATTTTATTCCCAATATCTGGTCGTCGCGCAGGATTCACGGTTTCAAAACTCAAGCGGATCGTTTTGAAATTGGCTTGAAACATCTTCTTTGCCAAATCGGGTGTGATTTCCTTGGCATGCATTCCATTGGGAGTATGGAAATCAATATGAAGCTTCCGTTCGATGATTGTGTCCAATATTGCAGATAGATGTCGTTCCTGATTGATCAGCAGGGCATCGTCGTAAAATGCGAAATGCCTGACGTGGCGGCGACGATAATAATATTCGATCTCTTCGATCACCATCTCAGGATCGCGCTGCCGAAATTTTCCAGCGATCAAATGGGATGCACAAAACGAACATCGATAAGGACAGCCCATGGATGTGATAACTGGTACAGAGATGAGTTTTTGATAGTAGTGATATGTTGGTGTGGGAAATTCCAAATTTCGATCATCGATGGTTCGATCATTTCCCGTCAACTTATCGAGCATTTTCAAAGCGGCAATTTCACCCGGACCTTTGATGACGATATCAGCACCAGCGTGCCGTAGAGCATGATCATAACAGAGTGTTGCGTAAATTCCACCCAGAGCAATCATCGTATTGGGAAATCTTTCTCGGAGCAAACGAATGGCAAACTGAGGCCCTGGATACCAATAGGTCATTCCGGAGGTTACTAAGATCGCTGCTGGCTGGGGAATTTGATCCAGCGCGGCGAAGAATGCCTCTAAGGGCAGACCATAACGGCAATATTTTCTGGGAATGTGCTTGAGAATGGCTGGTTTTTCCACCTCTGTTCGAATAAACTTCCCAGTACCGTATTTTTTTTGTTTTGTCTTGGGGATAAGCGGATGAAATCGATCCAAGCAATCGATTAAATAAGTCCGATAGCCATGTTGTTCTAAATAATGACCAATGGATAGCAAACCGATCGGTTTGATCCAAAAATCATATGCTGCGAAATCGAAAATCCAAGGGTTGACCAAAAGAATATTCTGGCTGTTCATCGCTCATTTGAGAAAAACGCATGATCGACTGACAATCGTTAGGTCATGAGGCACTAAAAATATTTTTTGCACAGCGATGTAAGGTCTCTGGCGTGCATGATCGATTGATGCGTTCTGTGCATGAATGAAAAATGGGTCAGCAAAATGACCCATTTCTGAAAATGTTGTCGGGGCGAGTGGATTTGAACCACCGACCTCTTGCTCCCGAAGCAAGCGCGCTACCCGGGCTGCGCTACGCCCCGATGATTAGAATATAAGGTTCACGTTCGCCGGCCATTGCTGTAAGGCCTCAAGACTGAAAATCAAAAATCTTGATTGGTTTCAACGGAAAAATTTGCTAACGAAACGCATATTTGATCAACAAAAAGCCGCCAATTAGCAACACAACGAAAACGATTGAGAGCCAATTGAAATATTTGTCGATAAAATTCTTGATTCGCTCACCAAAAATAAAAATCAGAGCCCCGACCGCAAAAAACCGAATCGACCGTCCGATGATGGATGCGATCATGAATACAGCAAAATTGGCATTGGCTGCTCCTGCCGAAATGGTGAACACTTTATAAGGGATCGGCGTGATTGCTGCGATTAGCACCGCCCAAAAATTATATTCATTAAAAGTCTTAAACAGCTCGGTAAATAGCGGTCGGGCATTATAGAAATCGATAATGCGCCAGCCGATAATATCCATCAACGCCAAGCCGATATAGTAGCCGAGCATGCCACCGATAACCGATGCAATACTAGTTTCCAGGGCATAGAAAAACGACCGCTTTGGGATCGAAATAGCCAAAGCAATCAACAGCACATCTGGCGGCACTGGAAAAAAGGAAGATTCGGCGAACGCCAGAATTATGAGTGCCAAAGAACCATAGGGAGTCTCTGCCCAATGGAGCACCCAATCATATAGCCTTCGAACGAAAGTCACTCGCTGAGTTGTTGTTCCCATCCCGATGTCCATCTCTGTCAAATTCGTGCTCACTCCTTCCACCCTTCCTTACCAATCAACGGTACAAATATGCAGCCGCATATTGTCTTAGTTATATAAGAGTCTCCCCTTTTTTTGATCAATTCCAAATTTTGGCGATATTGGCTTCCTACTGGGATCACCATCAAACCACCCTCGACCAACTGCTGCACCAAGGTTTCTGGAATTTCTGGTGCTCCAGCAGTTACAATGATCGCATCAAATGGCGCATGTTCCGGCCATCCCATTGTCCCATCGCCACATCGAATCTCCACATTGCTGTAACCTAATGCTCGGAGAATCTGTTGTGCGCGATCTGCCAATTCTCGATGTCGCTCAATTGAATAAACTTGCCCGCATGTCTCTGCCAAGATCGCCGTCTGATACCCAGAGCCTGTTCCGATTTCAAGCACTTTCTTATTTTTTTCCGGCTCAATCAGCTCGGTCATCAGAGCTACCATATAAGGTTGCGAGATGGTTTGCGAACATGGTATGGAAAGTGGCGTGTCATCGTAGGCACGTTCCCAATCTTTCTCATCGACAAATAGATGCCGCTTGATCTTACGCATGGCTCTAAGCACCGCTGGATGACGAATCCCTCGCCTCACCAGTTGGTCATGCACCATCCTTCGCCGGGCATCATTGAGCTGATTCATGGGCGAAATTTAATAATAAAATTCCAATAATGCAAGACATTTTTCATCGCAGCTCAAATTGCGATGTGATCTGCCATGGAGGATGAAACCGATCTCCATTTTTGAGACAAGATGCCATTAGATTTCAATCAAAATTGAGCCACTGTAAACGTGAAACCCACTCGGATTGATATAAGCGAGTTGAGGAGGATCTTTGGGCGAGCCGATAATTTCTGCACAACCGACCTCGCCCTGCTTATTTACCGCAATGAATTTGTCATTGTAGCGCTTCTTTTTGATCTGCTCTATTCCGCCATTCACATCGATGATCCGCTGACAGGCTGCCTCGCACGCCTGTTGGGGGGTTTTCCCTTGACGCATTAATTCCACCACAAAAAAGCTGCCGCAGGTCCTGATCACTTCCTCTCCGCGGCCAGTGGCTCCAGCCGCTCCGACTTGATTATCGACGTACAGTCCCGCACCGATGATGGGCGAATCTCCGACGCGCCCTGGGATCTTAAAGGCAAGGCCGCTAGTAGTTGTGATCCCAGCGATATCACCATTCTGATCCACCGCCAAGACGTTAATTGTTCCACTGGGACGCTCGGGATATTTTCCGTCTTTCGGCGGCAGCCAGTCATCCTGATCACTCATGTTTTCCTTCCAGCGCAACCAGGCCAATCGAGCCTTTTCGGTCAACAGATTTTCCTTCTTGAACCCATGGGCAAGAGCGAATCTCAAAGCCCCTCTGCCAGTCAACAGAATATGATCGGTACGCTCCATCACCAATCGTGCAACCGAACTGGGCGTCTTAATATGGCGCAAGGAAGCCACTGCACCGCAAGAATGGGTCGGACCGTACATGATACACGCATCCAATTCCACTTCTCCATCCTCATTGGGCAAGCCCCCATAGCCCACTGACATGTCTTCTGGGTCCAGCTCGACCACATTGGCACTTTTCTCAATTGCGTCAAGAATATTGCCGCCGCGCGATAGGATCTCCCATCCCGGTTCATTTACCTTCTTCCCCCAATCCGCACCTCGGCTGCACAGAATGATGGGAATCCTAGAGACAATCGATTTTTGGCCACTAACTTTTGCCCAAAGGGGAAATGACAACAAAGAAAGACCCAAACCAGAAATTCCTTTAACGAAATTTCGCCGCGTTATGTCTGAGTTCATTGTCCGCTCTTCCTATTTATCCGAATTGCCTATTTTGAATTGAGTGACTTGCTGAAGATATTGATAATTTTTTTAAATATCAAGTGGAAATTTTTAGAAAATTCATCCGATTATACTTTTTGATAGCAAATATTCGAGTTGGCGTGTCAAATTTCCTTGAATTTATTAACGAATCAAATACTCCGATATCGAACGCTTTTTTCCGATCGGCCTTCGCCCATCAAACAAAAGCTGATAAATTCTAAAAATCGTACTTGCTTTGTTCGTTTTTATTGTTTATATTTGGCGCTCTAAAAAGCATATTTTTAAAAATCAATTTCGAGGATGATCTATGAATAGCAGCTTTGATGATACCAGAATCACTGCGTTCCAACCGAAACAGGAGAAGGACCCTGAAACCAAAGAGATACTAAACAAGCTCGTTTTCAAGGGAGAGGCAAAATTGAATAACACCTTACAGATCTCTGATCTTTTTGCCGGCTTTCGAAAGCGGTTGATTCGGGTGAAGTTTGCTCCTCATGATGCTTATGATAACGATGTGGTATTTGATCACGTTAGCATTGAGGATTTTACTGTGAAAAATAAAATGGAACGGATCGGTCAGGGACGGGAAGTAGAACGCATCCCCGTGGAATATGTATTTTTTACTATGGCCGTCAAAATGGATGTTGAAGGGAATTTCTTGAAAGAACTCTATTCAATATTTCAGCGGACCGTTCGAATGGACATCGAATTCATCCAATAAAACGAAAGGGCGCCAGGCAGAATGAAAGCTCAAGAGACATCAGTTGAGCGATTCTGCTTGGCGCCTTTTTCATTTAAGAAGATCAAATTATGCAAAGATATTACAAAACCGGACCGATTTACAGAATATGCGCCACAATAATAAAGACATCATCCCGGATCTGCGTGAATTGTTGCTCTTGCATATAGCTTAACACGCTATCCGCAATCTGCTGAGAAGGCTGATTTCTCATTTGATCGAGGATATAAAGCAATCGTTTCATACCGAATTGTTCGCGCTGATCGTTTTCTGCTTCAACGATTCCATCTGTGTAAAAAAACAGCTTATCCCCGTTGTCCAGTTGAATTGTGTCCTGAGAAAAATTCTCCACTGGTTGTTTCTCAAAACCGATGATCATATTTTGGGATGACAATTTTTGAAACTTATCGCTGCTTTTTTTCCACAAAATAATCGCTGGATGAGAGCTCCCTGCATAGGTAAAGCTATTAGCATGGAGATCCAACTTCGAGGTAAACATGGTCAAAAACATGCCCGTTCGCTGAAAAATATCGATGACAAAATTGTTCAGATTATACAATATTTCATTGGGCTCAAATTCGTCACGGACCAAAGTGCGAACCTCACTACAAATTCGATTCACCAGCAGTGCGGCAGTGATGCCATGACCAGTGATATCGATCATCGTAATGTAAATGAATTGTTCTCCATCATAATAAATATCGGCAAAATCCCCTCCCACGCCGATCATAGGGAGATGCTTCAGCCCGATATCGATCCTGCTATTGCTGATGGGTAGAGGTACCAAGCTCTGCTGGACCTGTTCCGCTAATTTCAAATCATGCTGAATCATCTCATTATATTCTTCGATTTTTCGTTGCTGCCGCTCGAGTTCAATTTTCATCTGTCGATGTTTTAATGCTTGGGCGACTTTAAGCCTCAATTCTTCAACATCAACTGGTTTGGTGAGATATTCAAATGCGCCCAGTTTCATGGCGCTTACGGCTGATTTTATGCTGGCATGTCCAGTCAGAATCAATACCTCGGTCTCGGGACTTTTGTTCTTTCCAGCTTGCAAAACTTCTATCCCGTTCACCTCAGGCATTTGCAGATCGGAGATGATCAGATCAAAGGCCTTTTCCTTAATTCGTTCCAGCGCCTCTTTGCCGTTATTGGCAAGGGTTAATTCATGTTCATTACCGCCCAAGACCTTGGATAGAAGCAGTAAGATTGTATTATCATCATCAGCGATCAAAATGGATGACATTTAATTCCCTTTCTCCTACTCTTTTGAATTCCGAACCATCATTTTCCATCGTTGCGCTTTTCCCCAGCAGGTTTATCTGATCGGCGATGGACCATACATAATAACGTGATATCATCCCGCTGGGGTTGACCGATTGTAAATTCGCGAACACTGCTCAGTATCTGTTCTTTCATGGCGCTAGCAGAATGGGCTCGGTTCGCGCGAATTACTTCGATCAAACGCTGTTCTTCGAACTCCTCATCTGCCGCGTTCACTGCTTCTGAGACCCCATCCGTATACATCACAATCCAATCACCATGTTCCAATAAAATTGTTTCCTGTTGATAGGATAAATTCGGCATCATTCCCAAAATGATCCCTCCTTTTTCCAAACGCGCAATCCGACCATCGTGGCGCAACCAGATCGGCGGGTTGTGACCAGCATTTACGTAGGTAAAACTATTTTCATTGATGTCCAAAATGCCAAAAAAGAACGTGATAAATTTGTCGTAATGAGTATTCTTAAAAATCAGATTGTTGATTTTGTAAGCCACCTCGGTTAACGACGCTTCAGCATCAATCAGTGCGTGTAGCACGGCCTGGAGATTTGCCATTAAAAGTGCAGCGCCGATCCCTTTTCCTGAGACGTCAGCAATTGCCAGACAGATTTTATCTTCACTTAAGCGAATGCAGTCGAAATAATCCCCACTGACTTGAAGGCTGGGAACATTGATCGCGTCGATATCATAATTTGTCAATTTAACACATTCCCGGGGCAGCAAATTTTTTTGGATATCCCGAGCGAGCGCCAATTCCTCTTCCAGCCGCTGCTTTTCAAGCGTTTCTTTAAATAGCCGGGCATTCTCCAAGCATATCATCGCCTCATTGCCCAGGGTAAATAAAAACTCAAGATCATACTGATCAAAATCTTGATGGTTGATCCGTTCCCCAATGGCCAAAATCCCTTTGGTTTGGTTCTGAATCCTCATGGGCACGATGGCATGAAATCCTGCTTGCTGAAACGTCGACAATGGCGCAGGGCAGCGAGCTTCAAGTTTCAAGTGAATGGGATGCTCAATGGATCCTAGGGCAGCTAATAAATCTGATGATTCAAATTGCTTAAGTTCTTCCTGATGCTTGTGTCCCTTGGAAACTGCTAATCGCATTCCCTCGTCTTCTTTCACGAAAACGAGGCATCGATTCACCATCATCTCCCCCATCACCGCATAGCTCAATAGATTGATAATTTTATTCTGGTCAAAAGTGGAATTCAATTCCTTCCCAATATCGAATAGGGTGTTTAATTCTTGGATCTTCTTGTCCAGTTGCCGATTCACTGCTTGAAGCTGCATGACCATCAAGCCGTTTTCAATAGAGGTGGCAGCGATATTGGCTAACGATTTCAAGTATTCGATTTCTGATTTAAGATACTCTTTGCCAGATATTTTTTTCCCAAACGCAATCAATCCCAGGGTCTTATCGCTGCTTCGAATTGGTAACAATAACACCAGTCGATGATGCACAAAAAACTCGAGCCCTGCAATTGAATGATCAATCAAGTCACCCACGACAAAGGGTTCTGCAATCATGGGGGACAAAAAAACAATCTGTCCCAGCAATTGCCTCGGCAATCCTTTCAGCGTTTCGACGCGCAATTGCCCATCTTCCGTATGGAGCAAAACCATCCCCCGGGTAATCATCATTTTGCCCATGGGAGTTAATAGTATGTTATCGAGGATCGACTTCAGGTTCAGCGAAGAATTTAAGGTCTGGCTGATTTCGAACAGGGACTGCAATTCCATGAGCTTTTCATCAAGGATGCGGCTGACACCTTCGCCGCCATCCAGAGCTGGTGGGGCTGTCGACTGGATTTCCTGATTAATGGCGTTCATTCGCACGATTCTTTTGCAATTTGCCGTTCTTCAAAAAATATTTCACCATTCTGACCTGCGTTTTGACACCAGGTTGCGAATCAAATTCCACCTCATCCATCAAAGCCTTCATCAAATAAATGCCCAGGCCTCCCACATGTAATTCAGCAAGATATTCTTTTACATCTTTCTGCAAAATCTGGCTCACGTCAAATCCTCTGCCATGATCGGTGATCATGATCACCAGCTTCTGATAATCAAGCTCAATAGCAATGTCGATCGGACCTTTTGTTTCTTTAGCATAAGCGTGTTTAATGACATTTGCACAAGCTTCGTCAACCGCCAATTCGATTTTGCTGATATCATCGGCATTGAACCCTGCTTTTGCTGCGATGCTGGACACAAAAAGCCGGATGATTTCAAGATTATCGGTTTCACCAGGTATCTTTAGATGATAGCGCGCTTTATTTGTGGTCACAAACTGCTCCCCGTTGCGGTCATTGGACATTGAACTTTTTTATCGCCTGTTGCTCATCATCGAAGATGTCGTATAAAGTCGGGAATCCCAGCAGATCAAACACCCGATAGATTTTTGGGGACATATTCGTCAGCTTAATATCACCTTGATGGCTGCGAATGTTCTCAATAAATCCCATGAAAACTCCCAAGCCCGCGCTGCTGATGTAAACGAGATCTTTGAAATTAACGATGATCTTGTACTTGTTTTCATCAACCAATGATTGGATTTCCTGTTCCAAGCGCGGCGCTGTGTGAGCATCTAGATATCCTTTAATATCAAGAATTGCAACGTTCCCGTTAAGCCTTCTTGTCACCTCAAACGATTCCATGTTAAAGCTCCTGGTAATTATGATTGGCAGTTGACGCGAAATCAGCACGAGCATGAGCGACTGGCTGTTCGTTAGCTTTTTGGAGAGGCTGATTTAATTTCTAAAAAAATATACAGACTTTTCATGAAATAATCAATTAAAAATTTTATCGCACTTTGATCACCACCATGGTCAAGTCATCATGCCTCGGATGGTTACCTACGAACAATTCGATCTGTTTCAGCACCTCAGCTTTTATTTCAGCCACACTTTTGTCCTGATTTTTGTAGATGATTTCGCGCAAATTCTCCTCTCCAAACTCCATTTGGCGGTCATTTCGAGCTTCAATTAAACCATCGGTATAAAGAAACAAAAGATCGCTGGGTTGCAAGGGCAAGGCGTGCTCACTTAACGACGTCTCAAAGCGGATGCCTGGATCCAGCCCAAGCCCCAGCCCGGGTGGTTCTAATATGATCGGCCCCTGATTTTTCGTACAGTGGAGCAATGGACAATGTCCCGCACGAGCGAATCGAACGATGCGCTCTCTAAAATTAAACACGCTATAAATGGCGCTGAAGAAGGTTTTGGGATCAAACGTTTTGTAAAAAATCTTATTGGCCTGAACCAATAATTCTTTCGGCGATGAATAAATTCTGCTCAGCGATTCAAGTACTCCTTTGGCTTCCGCCATATAAAATGCCGCCTCAGCTCCTTTGCCTGAAACATCTCCAATCACCACCGCCAATTCATGGTCTGATATCCAAAAAAAATCATAATAATCACCCCCCACTTCATTGGCTGGAATGCAAATCGCATCCATCTCGAGCAGTTCTAACTGAGGCATCGTTCGAGGCAGCAATTTCATTTGAGCCTCATGGGCGATTTTCAGCTCCTGTTCGTATTTCTCTCGTTCAAGCGATTGGTGCACCAATCGAGCGTTTTCAATAGCAATGGACGCATTATTCGCAAATGCCGTCAAAATAACTTTATCGTCGGGGAGAAACCCATATTCTTCCTGCTTGACAGCGAAAAGCAGACCAATTACAGCATCCCCTACAATGAGGGGAACAACCAATAGCGAACCTGACGATTGTTCCCAATAATTGAGTTTTGAGGTCAGCGGGTGTCGGCTGATCCGTTCAATCGACAATGGCTCACGATGCAGCAAAATCCAATCAGCCAATTCATTTTTAGTGCGGCTCAGCAAAGATCGAAGCAGTCGATCTGGTACTTGGTTTTGCCCAACCAACTCAAATTGTTCTGAATTCTGCCGCCTCAATAAAAGCCACGCATAATTGGCATCGGTCACTTCAATTGTCCGGGATAAAATGATTTTTGCCAATTGCTCGATATCAAATACGCCGAGAATCAGCCGTGATAATTGATGGAGCGACGAAATTTCCTTTACCTTCCGATCATAAATGCTCGCCGTGGGCAAATATAATAGCAGAACAATTGTCGAGAAAACGAGATAGACAAAAAAGAATACCAAGGTCGCCCAGGCATATTTTCTGAGCACGGATAAAGATTTGAATAACGCGCTCAGCATGAATCCAGCTTCGGAGTTGCTCGCAATTAAAACTATGATCACTATTGCCATGACTAATAATCTCAACACCAGGGAAATTAGCTTTTGGCGCTTATTTAGCACTTTAACCCATTTCTGGCGAAATGAGTTGATAACCATTAAATAGATCATCCCTGCTGAAATCAGTTTTGAAATAAGGGGCAAGCGGCTGATGCCCAAGGAGATTTCCTCAGCAGTTTCATTGATATGTGCTTCATGGCCTACCGAGCCTGCAACCAAACTATAAAGAGCAATCGCAACAAGCAACAGGAAAAAGTTCGCATTGGTGCTGCTTCTGCGATGAACGAAAATGAGATCATGCACCGCAGTTAACGCTAAAACAAGTGCGATCACGGTTATCCAAGGAACCAACACTTTTGGAATGGACCAGAATATCCCGGCGTCAGTGAAGCCAGATCGATCATAAAAAAGAATAAGAATCGTTCCAACAGCCACTGAGCCCAGAAACAATTTATCTTTTTGATGAATAGATAAATTTTGATGGAATTGTTGAAGCCAGGGCATTAAGCTGAATATTGCCAAAAGGACGACCAAATTCATAAGAAAATTTAATTGATCGGAAGTTTGCCCTGCAATCATATCAAAAATGATCACAAACCCGATTAACATCGCGGGAATTGATTTGTAGACAAGAAATCGCTTCATCGAGTTTCAGCTTTCTTTACCAAGTTGATGGAGCTCAGAAACAATCAAATTTCTATCTGGCCAATATCCAAAAATATTTCTGGCAAAGGCATCGGGAGGGTTATAAAATCCTGACGACCAACATGGTCATATCGTCATGCTGGGGTGCATCCCCAACAAACTGGATCACGTTTTCTTTTATGAAATCGATCAATCGTTGAGCGCTGGAAAATGAATTTTCCTGAATCAGGCGCTGAAGTCGTTCCTCTCCGAACTCCTCTTTTTTATCATTCATCGCCTCTGAAAAGCCATCGGTATAAAACACGAAAATATCCTGGCTCTGAATGGGGACGCTGTATTGCTCGATCACGCGTTCGAACACACTCCCCTTAGCCAGCCCCAAGGCCAGGCCTCGGGGACATAGCAATTCCAATTTATTATTGGATGCCTTTTGGATGATCAATGGATTATGCCCTGCTCGAGCAAAAGAGAAGGTCATGGCCCTCATATCAAAGATGCCATAGATCATGCTGATAAAAGTGCCTCGTTCAACGTTTTCATAAAACAACTCATTCAGATTGATCATCACCTGCCGGGGAGAAAGGACTGACCGGGCCTGAGATTTCAGGAATCCTTTAGTGAGCGTCATGTGAAAGGCGGCCGAAATCCCCTTACCTGAAACATCGCCAATCACAACCCCAAGTCGCTGGTCATCCATCTCAATAAAATCATAATAATCGCCACCGACCTCTGAGGCTGGGATACAGATACTGGCCAGATCAATGCCATCGAGCTTTGGCTTCTGCCGAGGCAGAAAGCTGAATTGAACGCGTCTGGCAATCTCAAACTCACGTTGCAACCGTTCGCGCTCCTGCCGGCGGAGCACATAGGAAGGAATGTATTTTTGGACCATTTCGAATGAAATTTTTCGATGATAACCAATGATTCCAACTGCGATCAGCGCTCCAAAAATAAGCCAAAGCATGATCCCATTCCAAAAATAATAGCTATTGGATTGAAAGATCAGAGGGTATAATTCGCGCATTAGATAATAGCAAAAGGCGCCAATCCAGGCGGTCATGAAGTCCCACTTCATAAACGCGATGATAAAGATCGCAGCAATAATGAAATTGATAACAATATTGATTAAATAGGGCGAGATTTTCAAGTCCGAATAGGCACCATAGGAGAAGACAGATAAGGCACCAGCGAGCAAAATGATAGTGGCATTCCGATTGAATTTTTGTCTTAGGGTGGACACAAAGAACAAACGAAAAACCATTTCATAAAATCCAGTGAGCCGCAATCCCTCGGCGATGACGTAGAACATAGGAACCCAACCGAACTTTGCGACCAAGCGATTCCCTGGAAAATCCATATAGCCGATTCGGAAGACATCGATCGCCTTTGTTAGAAGGGCCAATGCCCCACCAGCGATCAATGCTATCGCTATCCCTCTAAAAATTGACAGAGAAAACTGCGGGAATAAAATTGTCCTCTTTCGAAAGGCATCGAAAGTCAATAATTTTTCATCCCAAATCGCACGCGCGCTGGATTCGCTGATACTGCTCACCAATAAGAAGCCGATAAAGATGAATGGCGTGGTAACGAACAGAGAAAGCAGCAAAGCCAATAGAAGCCGGCTTTGATTGAGTGGCAGTTCTGTGATCAGTTGAAACATCCAAGCTAAAGCGATGACGATGCTTAGCACCATGTTGTTTTTTAATTCAATTTCATCTCGGCGCAGCATTTTGATCAACAAAATAATGAACAAAATGACCACCCCAATTGCAACAATTACCTCGGGAATCCCATGCAATTCCGATCGGGGTGAGCCAATTGCCAACTGTTTCGGCGGGCTAAAAGACGCACGATATTGGTTAATCCGATTCCCACGAACCGTGATCTTGACCTTTTCCGTTTCACCGTAGATCGGCTGATCGTTTTCCCAAGTGAATTGAAATTCCGAACGGGAAATTTGGCTTTCTTCTCTTGGGGAAACAAGGCGATAGCTTGCAAATCCATCGCCATGAACTTTTTGCATGAGCGTTGTCGCAATATTCAGTGCATGGTCATAATCGGTTGTATCGAGCTTTATATTTTCACCCAGATTCACCATCAGTTGAAGCAATCTCCCATTGAGGCTGAGTTGCAACGAAATGGTGTCAGTCAACGCTTTCTTAGCTTCTTCTTGCGCTTGTTCATCGTTATCATAAGACAGGCGAAACATGTTTTTCTTGGCATGTTTATCCGCCAAATCAACTTTCCAGTAATATGCAGGAATAACGTTTTCTTTAAGAATGGCATTCGTTTTTTTGAAACCGAATTGCTTCTGCAGATATCGGATTTGGTCAGAACTATGGCGCAGATTGAGATGATGAACAAATCGATCTGTATCATAACCAAGTTCATCGAGAATCCAATTAACCCGCTTTGAGATCTGTTCCTCAGTCAACGAAAATTTTATCGAGGCATCTGGAAAAATTTGAGGGTATAGCACAATATAAGCAATCAGTAAAAGCATGGCAATGCCGAACAAGAAAGCATCACCGCGTTGCAATTTTGCTTGATCCATATTCGCTAATCCTAAAATTCGATGAACAATCCTCTGGGATAATAGTAGCCTTTCACTTCTCCGATCAGTTGACCTTGGGGGGAAATTTTTAGCAAACGACCATTCCCGGCCTCTGCTATTACGCAGCAATGGTCATAAGGATTCACTTTGAGATTAGTAGGCCAGTTAAGACCTTCAAGCTCAAGCAATTGATCGCCGCTATTGTTGAAGCAAAGCAATCGCGACTTATTGGCAAAAAAGCTGAAGTCGATCACCCAGCAACAATTTAGCACTGAATCCACCGCCAGATAGCGCAAAAAGCTCCCAGTCCGCTCAATAGATAATCGGATTCGACCTTTTAAATCGATTCTGACAATGCGACTGCTATCGGCGATCCAACAGTCGCCGGACGATTGGTTCACGGACACGCTGGATGGATTGATAAAATTGGAAATTTGGCCCAATGAAATCAGGTTGGCCGAAATTTTGTGGAGTGTTTTGGTTTTGGCATCGACCACCCAGCATGAGCCCTCGCTACTGACAAAATCAAGACTCACGGGCTTTTTGAAATCGCTTTTTTCCCCGATCTTCTGACCTTGACGATTGAGTGCGTACACGCGCCCCAAATTCTGATCAGCAATCCAGATGCGATTGTTCCGCTGATCGTAAGCCAGATCGATGGGATCCCCATTCCCCAGGTCCAAAACTACCTCAGAAACAATCGGATTAACACGATAAATCCTATTTTGCAGCACATCGCTGTACCAGATCGTCCTTTGCTCTCCATCGTAGGCGATGGCCCAGGGATGACCATCCACACCGATCTGCCGAATTTCGTGGCTTCCATCGTGTGAAACTTTGATTAAACGACGATTATAAACGTCTGTTACCCAAATGTTAGTTGGACCAGGAACGATGCCGATGGTATCACTGCTAGGTGTCTCAAAATCGCCTGCCAAAACGGTGAGAAAATAGCGATATTCATGCCCGTAGTTCACCCCGCGATCGATGAATCGGTTAGAATCAGAGGGCACGAGAGAGAAAGCTCGAAATGCCGAATCCCTTGCGCTGCTGCGATACACCCGATATCCTTGAATCCCTGTCAAATCCAACCGATCCCATTGTAGCACAATCACGTTCAGGTCTGAATAGATTTGCAATCGCTGAGGCCGACCACCAGTTTTGGGGTTCTGCGGATCGATGGGATTGAGCCGTTCTCGTTCTGCGCAACCGAGCAAAAACGCGAGGAGCATAGCTATTAAAACTGATTTCATGGTTATTTTTTTCAATGAGAACGAATCCCCTTTTAGATAATTTAAAGCAACCATAGCAAAAGGATCTGTCACTCTGCGAATATAAGAAATTATTTGGTTCTACCTCATGGCTTAAAAGGTGTTAGTCTCTTAGCCATGATAAACAGAATTCAAATATTTGTTCGATGCAGAACACTTTTTCCGCTGTCCGATTAACATACAAAAAAATTTTTACAATGTCAACATAAGAAAAAAGCGGAACAACCTGACTCATTTGTTCCGCTTTTTTTAGCAATTTGATCGAACCTGGACATCGCTTTCATTTGCCAAAATAGAAAATACCAGATAGCAAGAAATTTAATTGGCTATTGGTTATCTCTGACTCGGTATAAGCATAACCATCAAAATACTGGTACTTCAAGCTGAGGGCACTATATTCGAGGGCTGCAGCCAATGTGAAGTTTTTCGCCACCAATCCAATCCCCATGGTGAGCGCAGCGCCCATTACCTGATCACCGTTTGAATCTTTATAGGGTTTTGGTTCGCTTTTGAGTCCGATGCGTAACGGAACGAAACTATTGCCAGCAGTCACCAGATATTCAGCGCCCAGACGAAACTGATTGACATTCTCCCATTCGGCTTTTTCAAATTTATCGGTGTTTTGGTCTTGCAAATCTGGCGAGGTCCAGTTCAACCGCATCTTAAAATTCGAAAACCCTCGCATCTCGTAGTCAGCGGCAACGCGTAGCTTTGGTGTTGGCTCATACATCAGGCCAATGCCGAACATGCCGGGCATTTTCATCTCCAATTCATACCCGAAGAAATCGATCTCACCACTAACATTAAGCGCCTCGTCGCGCTCTGCTTTCAACGTATATGGCGTCTTGAACACGCCACCGATCCTGAACTTACCAAGATCGGCCAAAGCTCCCAATGAGAGATTGCCGCCACTATACTGCTCTTTGGGAGCCTCAATCTCCTGATTCGTATCCCATGATGTCCATTTAGTAATTGATTTTCCCAGATAAATATTGTAGGCCAGGCCCAAGGAAAACTGGGGTGAAACCTGCACCCCTACCGAAGGTGATACCGCATCAACTCCGCCCTTCTGCTTAGTGTCGTACCAGTACTGGTTGCCATACATATCTGAAAGAAACGCCTCTTGCTTATCGAACAAATCGATCATCCGCTGAAAAGCAATACAACCGACAATGTTATTAGCGCCAATCGAAATCGGAAATGCTGCACTCACGAAGTTAACGTAGCCATGGCTAAGGCCGAGGTCTTCGACCGCCTCGTCATCAATGCTCTGATACACCGAAGAGTAGACATAAGTCGCCGAGACTTCTGGCTTCTCAAGGAAAATCAGACCCGCAGGGTTCCACGATGCTGCTGTGGCATCATCTGCCCCGCCAATGAACGCACCTCCCATCGCACGAGCGCGGGCACCGGCTCCAATGAAGTTGAAATCGATATTTCCTTGCGCCAGCGAGATCTCCATGCTGATTAGAATAGATAGCACAATCAGCAGGACAATCGTTTGAAATTTTTTCATAGGACCTCCTTCAATAAATGTAAATGACCAGATCGCATTTGTCTGAAAAATGACATCTGATATTCCGAATCTGGAAAGGAAGCATGTGGCCGAACATATTGCTTTTGACATCCAGATGAACAGACATTTTTCAGGGGTGATTTATTTGGTGACGAATTTATTACCAACTTCAAAAAATCCAGCCTTGGATGGAATAACCTGGCCCACTGAAAATTCGGGCATTACCTGGATGAGCTTAATCTGGCCCAGTTCTTGCGTCTCTTTACCCAGGACCTTTTTCGTTATGGGATGAACGATCTCTTTCCCCTCACGATATACGATGCATTTCATGCCTTTCTTTAAGCCTTTATTAGCCCCGGCATCCAGCGTCAGTTTGTCGCCACTCACCTCGATGACATAGCCATCGACGAGGGGCAAATCCTGAGAGATCTTTTGCGCCAGGCGATTGATCATCTCTTTCAGGTCCTGAATCGAGGTTCGGTTGCTCATTTCATCTTGGGCCGTAATGATCTGGGCGGTCTCTGTATCGATCAACCGAGCATCGATCGCGATGTTCGAACCAGCTCGCGTGATACTGCCCAACACAATAGCGTCCACACCGATCCCTTTGCCGATCTCCGCCGCAGTCGTTGCGTCGAGAATGCCAGACATCCCCAATTTCTGTTCTTCTAAGATCTTCTCCAATTGAGTACGCTCAAACAATTTGAATCGGTTCAGGTTGTAAAACGTCGTCATCATTTGTTCCACAACATTAATTTCCCCGATCTCTCCACCCAGTCCTTTGGTTTGAAACGGCAACACGGCAATCCCCATGCGTTCGCCGACCAATTTTTCTGGTTCTGGTGCAGTTACGACGGTTGGTGCAGGGGGGGCAATTTTCTGATCGCTTTTGGGAGGCTGGATCACAACTGGTGCTTCGACCTTGGTGGGAGTTGAAACACCGAGCTTCAGCAGATACTCTTGCGCTCGGGCAGAATATTCCTGTTGCAGCGACAACAGAAGTTCGGCCTTAGCAAGATCATGTTGGCCCAAATGGAAATAGCAAATACCGATCTCCCGATGCGGGAAATATTCGATAAAATGCATCCCATAAGTCTTGATGGTTTTAACATCGCGGTTCTGAGTTTTCAGTGCTTCTTTGAAATTTTCGATGGCTTGTGCCCAGTTTCCCAGCGCCATCTGCTTGAGACCATCTTCATAATAGTTGTACCATTTTCCCCCAGCGAACAAGGTCGATTGCAAGACATACACAATTAGTATTGATAAAACGAATCTGTGTTTCATGGCGTAGGTCCCATTTTTGATTTTCGTCATCAATGATTTTTTCGGAAGCGCTGAAAGATATTAACAAAAATAAAAAAAGTCAAGTACAATTTCGACGTAGCTAAAATTATTCATGGTCGAATTTTATCAAGGAGGTGACATGATAATTTTTTAGCTGGTTGACCCCATTCAAGAAGCTCAGTTCGATTAAAAAAGCGATGCCAACGACCTGACCACCAAGCCTTTCCACTAAGCGACACGCGGCGGCCACGGTGCCACCCGTAGCCAAAAGGTCGTCGACCACCAGGACCCGCTGCCCTTTCGCGATGGCATCTTTGTGGATCTCGATGGCATCGGTACCATATTCCAAAGAGTATTGTTCGCGCACCGTCTCGGCAGGCAATTTGCCCGGTTTCCGAACGATGACCACCCCTTTTCCCCATTTATAGGCCAACGCTGAGGCAAAGATGAACCCGCGAGCCTCAATTCCCAGCACCAAATCGATTGTTTCTGGGGCATGCAGTTCGGCCATTGCTTCGATCGCCTGGTGAAATGCCGCACCATCTTTGATTAACGTGGTAATGTCTTTGAATCCAATTCCCGGCCGGGGAAAATCGGGCACAGTCCGAATCATCGCTTTGAGTTGTTCCATGTGCGTTTCTCCTCTATTTCTTAGGGCTTCGTTCATAATGAAGTGAGTGCCAATTTTCGGTATTGATGGAGCGAGATGAGATAAAAATATAGGCTCGCAGTGCCGGGTTTGCAGAAATAATTTGGCTAAAAGGCAATCCGAAAATCATGATATTTATTTTCGAATTTGCGCCACGTTACTCTCACATCCACAACGCGCGAAGCACGATTCCCCACTCGCAGCACATCGATCAATTCCTCAATCATCCCGCGATCACCTTCAACTATAACCTCCACTTCCCCAGTGTAAAGGTTTTTCACGTAACCAGTCAGGCCTAATTTTTTCGCCTCCCGCTCAACAAACCAACGAAACCCCACCCCCTGAACCAAACCTGTTACGATGATATGAGCACCAACGTCCATAGCACTCCCCTCTGCTTAGCGTTGCCAAACGATTCAAATCAAAATTCATGGAGCAATGAAAGAGAAGATCGGCTATTCGATTAATTTGAACGCTGTTTTTACAGCCTGCTCAGCGCTTTCCACTTGGATGATCTGCGAAAAATGCGGCCAGGTATGCAACCCTACGATTGGCTTGCCAAAGCTCAACGCAAAGGCAATTTCGGAAAGAGTACCATATTTTCCGCCAATGGCGATCAACACATCCGCTGAGCGAACGATGATGAGATTCCGCGCTTCCCCCATGCCAGTGATGATGGGAATATCCACATATTGGTTCGCATCGGATTTTTGTGCGCCCGGCAGCACTCCAATGGTTACACCACCAGCCGACTTGCAGCCGAAGCATGCTGCTTCCATGATGCCGCCAAGCCCGCCGCAAATTAAAATCCCATGCCGTTGGCCAATATAGTAGCCCACTTCCTCGGCAGCCTGCAAAAGCTCGGGAGGGCAATCTTTACCCTGGCCAATTACTCCGATGATTTTTGTGGTTTTTGTGATCATGGAAAAAGCGTGCTTCCCATATGAACAAAAATATTCTTAACCTTTGCTGTGCTCTCAGTCAGCTCAATTCAAAATCACCACGTTCATGGCATTTTTTCTTTGACCGAGATGATCGCTGGCTAAGAAAAAGAATGGCTCATTTTCAAAAGCTTTCGCGATCAATCATAGCGGCCGAATTGTTTCACATTTTTTTATCAGATGATCATGGTTTTAACCGGTAAATTGTCCGCGGAAACGGAATCGCCTCACGAATGTGTTTTAGGCCGCAGATCCAGGCCACCGTGCGCTCGATCCCCATCCCAAATCCCGCATGAGGGACAGAGCCGTATTTTCGGATATCCAAATACCAATCAAATGCCTCCATCGGTAAGTTATGATGTTGGATCTTTTGCGTCAAAATGGTGAGATCATCTTCCCGTTGACCACCTCCGATGATTTCACCATAGCCTTCTGGGGCGAGCACGTCAACGCATAGCGCTTTGGTGGGATCATTAGGGTCGTTTTTCATATAAAATGCTTTGACCGCTGCTGGGTAACGATGCACCATGATTGGTCGATCAAATTTCTCAGATATTACCGTCTCATCCGTCCCGCCAAAATCATTGCCGTACTGAAACTCCAGGCCTGTTTGTTTGATAATCTCAACTGCCTCGTCATAGCTGATCCGTGGAAAGGGTCGTTTAACCGTCTCCAACTTCGAAATATCCCGCTCCAATACTTTGAGCTCCGAGGCACATTTCTGAATCACCGTCTGCACCACATATTCGACAAACTCCTCGGCAATGTCCATATCCCCATCGAGATCGCAATAGGCCATCTCTGGTTCAATCATCCAAAATTCTGTCAGATGACGCCGAGTTTTCGACTTCTCTGCGCGAAAGGTAGGACCGAAACAATAAACTTTCCCGAATGCCATGGCCGCAGCTTCCATATAGAGCTGGCCACTTTGCGTCAAATAAGCCTTCGAGCCAAAATAATCGGTTTCAAACAAGGTCGTGGTACCTTCACAAGCCGCAGGGGTAAAAATTGGGGCATCGACCAGCGTGAATCCCTTGCCATCAAAAAAATCCCGACAAGCTCGGATCACTGCATGGCGCACGCGCAAAATCGCATGCTGCTTGGAAGAGCGCAGCCACAAATGCCGCAAATCCATCAGAAACTCTATCCCATGCTCCTTCGGGGTGATTGGATATTCTTCGGCAGATTGCACAAGCTCCACATTCTTCACCTGAATCTCGTAACCTATGGGCGAACGCTTATCAGCCACAACCTTCCCAGTCACTAAAATCGATGACTCCTGAGGTAAGTTATCGCATAGATCAAATACCGACTCCGGCACATCGGCTTTGGAAACGACCGCCTGGATCGTGCCAGTCCCGTCCCTGACCAATAAAAAATGCAATTTCCCACTCGATCTTCGATTATATAGCCAGCCGCTGATCGTTACATCCTGTCCTTCAAATTTGGATATGTCTTCCACGTACGTATCGTTTTTCATGAATACTGCTCCTTCGGTGGTTAATTCGTCTGCAGTTGCTCGGATTCGATAGCCTTCTCAAAAAAAACGTGTTCGATTTTAATTTATCAGCTAAAGCTCTGATGATTCCTCAACAGGGCTCATCGTTCTCCCACAGTATTTTCCCTGAAATCAATTTCATGAAAGATGCAAGATGATTTTAAAGCCTCTCGTTATCCCCATTTTTCTTCCTTCGGTCCCCGAAGCATCAACTCTTTGAGCGCCACTCGGGCGTCTTTGCCTTCAAATAAAATATGATAAACCTGTTCCGTAATTGGCATTTCGACCTGAAACTTCTTACTTAATGCGTAAGCGGATTTGGTCGTCTTGACCCCCTCTGCAACCATCACCATTTCTTTCAAAATGTCATCCAATTTTCTCCCTTTGCCGATCTGTTCGCCAACATAGCGATTTCGGCTGTGCCGACTCATGCAGGTCACGATTAAATCGCCCATGCCCGATAAGCCAGCAAATGTAATCGGATCAGCGCCCATGGCGACACCGAGTCGCACGATCTCCACCAATCCCCGCGGCTGCAAAGCCGCCTTTGTGTTGTCTCCAAAACCAGCCCCATCGCAAATCCCAGCCGCAATGGCAATAATGTTCTTCAATGAACCTCCTAGTTCTACTCCAATGATATCTGCATTGGTGTAGACCCGAAGAAATTCGTTCATGAACACCTGCTGAACCAACTCGGCAGCGCCCATGTTTTTGCTTGCCGATACAATCGCAGTTGGGATTCGCCGGCTGACCTCTTCTGCATGGCTTGGGCCAGAGAGCGTCACAATGTTGTTTGGGTTGGCCCATTGGATGGTCTGTTGAAGCACTTCAGACATTCGCATCAGTGTCTCATTCTCGATCCCCTTGGCAACATTGATCAAGATCGGGGACTTCTCAAATTGGATCTGGTTCAATTTCTCGCCAATCGAACGGACAACATGCGATGGTACCGCGACTACGATGAGATCCGCATCAGAGGATGCTCGCTGAAAATCATTCATGACCTGGATGGAATGCGGAAGAGTGATACCGGGCAGAAACTCTTTCGCATCCCGAGTTTTATCGAGTCGCTCGGCAGCGTCGGGCCGAAATTCCCAGAGCCTTACCCGGTGGCCATTATAATCGAGCACGAGTGAGAGCGCGATACCCCAACTCCCTGCGCCCAAAACCGCAATATTCATTTTCCGGTTCAAATTACCTCTCCAATCACATAGCATTTTTCATTCAGTTTGCCCAAGGTTTCCACTGCCCCATCCACATAATTTTTATCAACGATAAAAATAAATCCGATTCCCAAATTGAACACTCGGCGCATTTCTTGCTCGGAAATCTGTCCGATGTGCTGAATCAAGTGAAAAATTTCTAAGCGCGGCCAGCTCTCCCAGTCGATCCTCAGCGCAAGTTGAGGAGGCAAAATGCGGTTCGTGTTGCCCTCAATGCCCCCACCAGTAATGTGAGACATGCCATGCAAAAACGGCTGATCTTTCAGAGCTAAAATTGCAACTTGATAACTTCGATGGATTCGGAGCAGCTCTTGCCCCAGGGTCGTTGTCAATTCTTCAATATAATCGTCGATTTTAAATTGGTTCAATTCAAAAAAAATTTTTCGCACCAAAGAATAGCCATTGGTATGCAGCCCATTGGATGGAAGCCCAATCAGAATATCACCCCGCTGAATTTTCGAACCATCGATAATTTCTTCCGCATCGACGATGCCCACCATAGTGCCCGAAATATCATACTCCCCCGATCGGTAAAAGCCAGGCATTTCGGCAGTCTCCCCTCCGATCAGTGCACAACCAGCATTGCGACAACCGCGCGCCATTCCTGTGACGATCTGCTCTACGACATCAACCGAAAGCTGCGATATAGCCAGATAATCCAAGAAGAACAGTGGCGTGGCGCCTGAAGTCATAATATCATTGACGCAATGATTGACCAGATCTTCCCCCACTGTATCATGGATCCCAGCCATGAATGCGATTTTCAGCTTTGTTCCCACCCCGTCGACGCTGGACACTAGCACCGGCTGCTTCATCCCATGGCAATTCAAGCGATAAAACGCGCCAAACAGACCAATTTCTCGGATCACGTTCTCATTGAAAGTCGTTTTGGCTAATCTGCCAATTCGTTTAACACTTTCATCACCAGCGTCGATATCAACTCCTGCCGCTTTATAGGTCAATCCCGACTTCATTCAATTTCCCTTGTTTTCTCAGTTGTATCAATTCCAAATATTTTGGCAGATATTTTTTTCTCAATCGTGCGAAAAAATCGATCACGATCTTGTCCCGATAATCTGGATATGTCCATTCGTTGATAATGAATTTATTGCGTCGATAACGAAGATGGACATCGCCATAAATGCCCTTCCCCAGATAGATGCGATGATCGAAATTTTTAGTGGTTGCCAGCACCACTTTTGCCTCTGCCAAGTATCCAGGGTCGATGTTTACTCGGCGTTTGTTCTCAATGGAAAATTGCTGCTCAATGGTGTTGGTTTGTAATTTTATTTCTGGTAAAAGCTCTGGTCGGATCAATTGTTCGAATCCAATCAGCCGCTTTTTGAGATTTAACCCCATCTCTTTTGCATAATATTGGGTATAATTGAACTCATATTCTGCAGAAAGCGTATCAACCGGGCCAAATTTGCCTTCGAGTAGTGCTTTTACTTTATCATATAACTCTCTATTGGCAAAAGTGATGGCACAAAACAGTTTGACATCAACTGCAATTTTGGGTTGCCCCATTGCTCAATATCCAATTGATTGAAATGAAATGCTATTATACCTCTTTCAGGTATTTCCATCCATGGCCGATTTAACAGCCATGAATCTTTTCTGTGGAATAACTGTTCTCTGTTAAGAACACATCACTTCAATAAGACGTGACATCCAACACAGTTCAGTGCGCTCCGAATTTGCTTCGATCGATTCGATTTGAAAAGGCCTTCATAATTTAGAAATAAATTGTTAAATGTCAAGGAAAAAAAATCTCGCGTGCTGATCGGCAGTTGAGTTGGAACTGTAATTGAGTGATGATTGTGACTAAAAACCGTGAAATTTCTCTTGACTTTATCTGAAATATTTTTATATTATCTGCTGCATTGCCGGGGTGGTGAAATTGGTAGACGCACAGGACTCAAAATCCTGCGGGCTTCGGTCCATGCGGGTTCGATTCCCGCCCCCGGCACGATCAAACCAACTGTTACCAACACAGTTGGTTTTTTTCTTTCCATTTTTCTCCTGCGCTCGATGACGCGATTCATTATGTCATCGGTATCGATTATTTAGATTTAATCCGATCAACCAGGCAGCATGGTTGATCAAGGCAGTTCAAATTTTGTTCCCCACAAAAGGAACAGCCCGAGCCATTTTTTCCCAATGACTTTGCTCGGGCAGCTATTCACTCCTTCAAACGTTGCTTTTATCGCCCTGTCGATTCATTCATCCTGCTTCGCCGATGGAACATTCTGAACAATTTACCGGAAAAAAATCATTCTGCAGAACGGCAAAAGGCAAGTCCTTGCGAGAACTCGAACCTTAGCAGGGATGAAGCGGTCTTCGTTCTCAAACGGCTTCTGCTATTCCTCGCTGTACTCGCAATGACTGAAGTCTTCTTTTGCAGAAATCGAAAGGAATGTCGAAGGGAACTAAGCACCGATTTTCATAATGATCGTGTAAAGCCAAATAATGAGGCCGACCAATAGCCAACAGATCACGAACCCCCAAATGTCCTGCTTGGTGGGCTTCCAAAATTCCCAATTGGTACCAGGAAATAATTTGTTCTTTTCCACCAATTCGGGATGCTCAATAGCTTCCTTAACGCGTCTGGCATCTTCAGTTTGATCAGCATGCGCGGGCGTGTGAATACAGGCATAGAATTCGCGCAGAACTTTTTCAGAATTTGGCTTGGTGATCAGGCTGACCAGAATCAAAATAATAAACGGAAAAATGATATCAAAGATATTGGAAAGGGTGGCTAATTGCGCTTTTGTCAGATGCGTGAGATCAAATCCCATCATCGAGATCAGATATAATTGCACCCGAAAGATGCCTCTCCCCTCTAATGGCGAATTCGGATCATCGGGGTTCTTCCGGGCCACCGTCTCAAAATAGATACCAGTGGGCGGATATACTTTTCGTTGTTCAATGAGTTGACCTTCGAAGCTGGCGCGACCAGCTTTTACATCCTCAGCCGTAGCTGGGGCTTGAATAACCTCTTCGCGACCAACCGTTTGAATGGTCAGTTTCGGGTTTTCCCGATTGTTATTAATCGATGGAACGAGATTGGGCACAACAACGGTTAGCATGATGGAAAGGAGCATTTGAACGACAACGGCCTTGGTGGTTAAGCGACGCCAGAAATAGACCAGCCAGAGCGCTGGACCAATAATCGTTCCAATCGAGAGCACATATTTAAATACGACAAAAATGTCGTCCACCATCTTCGCGAAATAAATTGTTGAAAACATCACCACAAAGATCACCAATCGGCCCACAATGATCTGCAATTTCTCGCTGGCTTGTGGAACCAATGGAAGAAAAATATTTTTAGTGAATGCGGCTGACCATTCCAAGCTGTTTGCGCTAATTGTCGACATGTTAGCGGCCATAATGGCTGCGATCATCAGTCCCACGAAACCAGCGCCTAACAGATTTTTGGTCATATGTCCCCAAATGTTGGTCGGATCGGACAACTGACCCTGGTACAACCCGACGGCGATCAGCCCAGTCAATGCCCATCCGATCATGGTGAATCGTTTGATCAACGCCCCGGTTACCATGCCCATTCGGGCAGAAAAATCATCCTTGGGCGAACCACCGTAGGTGAAATTTCGGGGAGGCAAGATGATCAAATTGAGTGTCGCAAAGGTCACCACGAAATACCAGGTATATTCACTGGTGGCGGCTGAACCGAAAATCTCGAACATATAGGCCGGGACCTTTTGATGCAGTCCTGTGAACCCTCCTAACTTGCTCAAACCGATCGGTAGCAGCATGAACGATAGCACCAAAATCAATAAACTTTGAATCACATCATTTAAGACAGCGGCGAACAACCCTCCCAGCATGGTGTAGGAAGCCACAATCCCAGCATATAAGAAATAAAACAGATTCAGGTTTAGATATGAGATGTACGCATGGAGTTCCCCTCGCTTCTGTTTCTCTACCAGTACGTCAAGCCGTTCTTGTTCGGCTGTGGACAATTGTTCGTAACTCTGCTTTTCTTGGAGTCGTTGTAATTCATAAAATTCATCGACACTCCGGCGTTCTGCGGCGGTATATTCTGTCTCAGGTTTAACCATCATGGCCTGCATGGTCTTTCCTGTGAGCAAATATCCGATGGAGCCTCCATAGATGGCATTGAGCAGAATATAGGTCGCGAATAGCCCTGCCAGGAATTTGCTTTCGAACCGATGCAAATAAATGTCTCCTGGACCAACATATCGGGCGCGGCGTTGCAAGATGGAGACGAACCAATAAAAAGGAGTGAACAACAGCGGCAAATTTTGAAACCACATACCAGAGAGCCCTTGACGATAGATTTCGCGTGCCACTCCTGCGGCCTGATCGGCGCTGGTAATGGTGCCGAAATGCATGGCTGTCGTTAAAAATTTACCGAAGCTGCGGCCGCCTTGATAGAAATCCTTGGTGTTCTTCACGCGCCGGCGCGTCCAAGTTCCGATAAAAATCATCATCGAAAAATAAGCGATAATCAGAATCCAGTCCCACAAGTGAAGCCCTAAAAGATACATCCTCATCTCCTCATTTGAGTTGTTCAAAATTTGCCATTGCGATTTGGTGAATTGATGTTTTCTGAATTGGTTTATTGAAAATTTGTCATTCCTGCGAATGCAGGAATCTCATCATAAAACGAAACTTGATTCCAGCAACAAGCTTCGTTAGCCATGTGATCCATGCTCTCGAACGAAGCCGATGGCTTCGCAGTGCAAAAATTCAACTCGAATGGTTCATATTGCAACAGAAAATTTCCAGGAGATTTCCGAAACACAAATGATAATTGATTTTTTTTCCAATTCAACGCCCAGTATTGAACGGAAATATCGAGGAAAAGCGTTTGGACAGCGGCTTGCACCATTCGACGTCACAAGAATTGGCCGCTCATCAAAAATCTATTGCATTTCCAGAAGAAAAATATTATCTTTGCCGAATGTTTTCAGAGCATGACATACAGAAAGGATTACGTGTCGCCATCTGGGAAGGCTGCTTTGCCACCGTGCATATTACGCTAACGACTGGCGCGTTTCTCACGGGCTTTGCGCTCATGCTGGGCGTGAACGACTTTCAAGTTGCGCTGTTGACCGCAATCCCTTTGTTGACTCAGGTACTCCAGATTTTTTCCGTTCATGTCATAGAACGGGTTGGTCGGCGCAAGCTCATCTCCGGAGTATTTTCCCTGTTTGGCCGTACCCTTTGGGCTCTCGTGGTGCTTTTGCCGTTTCTTGTCCAACGAAAATCCCAATCCGTTGGGATTTTTCTGGTCATCTTCACGATCATCAGCATGGCGATGAGCTTTTCCGGAGCTCCATGGCTATCCTGGATGGCCGATCTGGTTCCCGCAAAGATCCGTGGCCGCTATTTTGGACAGCGCAATATGATTCTTGGCATCATTACGATGGCCACAAGTATCCTTGCTGGGAGAATTCTCGACCATTATAAGAGCCTCAATCAGTTGCCCATTGGCTTTCTGATCGTCGAGCTGTTTGCCGTTTTCTGCGCGATCATCGCCTTTGGATTTTTGCTACGGCAACCAGAGCCGCCCTATCAGCGAACCCCTTCTTATAGTTTTCTCAACATGCTCAAACAGCCTTTTCAAACAGAAAAGTTCAAAAAGCTATTAACTTTTTACCTGTTTTATATCTTTGCGGTCGGGCTTGCCATCGGATATTTTCCTGTATATTTGCTTAAGACTCTGCGCTGGAGCTTTTCGACCATTGCCCTGCTATCGATTGGTACCTCATTGGTGTCTTTAGTTGCCCAGCCACTTTGGGGTGTACTCATGGACCGCGTCGGCCACAAACCCGTGATCAAAATCACCGCGCTCGGATTGATCCCAGTCCCCATTCTTTATCTCATCGCGACTCCAGACCACTCCTTTCCAATCTGGCTCGATATCTGTTTCACTGGCGTTTTCTGGTCAGGCTTTAATTTGGTCATGTTTAATATGGTTTTTCATACCTTGCCCCAGCATGGCCGACTTGGCTTTCTGGCAGTAAATTCGGCTTTAGTGGGAGTGACAAACTTCATTGCCATGATCTTTGGCGGATGGCTGGCACAGCACTTCGCGTCTTTTCAATTTCATTTCTTGGGGCAAATCTGGATTAATTATCATTTCCTGTTTGGATTGACCCTGATCCTGCGCATCGCCGCCATCCCTTTGATCGATAAGCTTGAAGAACCAGAGGCTAAATCAGTGAGCCGTATGCTGCGCTGGCTATTTTTGATGATCAATCGCCATCTCGGCTTGGAGCAAATTGCTTGGTTATTCAACCGGAGCAACGGAAAATCTGGTTCGTGACTCAGCGATTTCAATAAAACTTGCCTTTCAAGCCAGCAAACTTTTCCTCAAGCAAAAATTGTATCCCAGCAATATCGAGACTGAGTCATTGTGAGATCAACTTGAGTCTCAAATCGTAACTTAGTGAATCACTCGCTCTTTTTCAGCCAGAATGGCGCTGTGCTGAACCAGATCACCGTGCCCAAAAGCATTAAGCTTAAATGGAACCGAAAACTGATCGCAGCCAGAAATACCAATAGCGAGGGAAATAGCGTAAGAGCTAAGCCGATAAATGAGAGAATTATAAGGATCGTCTTCAAATCGAAATACTCCAATCTATGTTTTGAACCTGGGCAGTGCCTTTATTAGATCAATCTTTTTCAGTTGAATTTAAATTAATTTCAAAATTCGAGGATATTGCATGATCTTGCTGAAAAACACGTAAAGCAGCGCAGCTACAAACCATCCTGGGAGTCCCAAAAAGAAAACCTCAATATGATGCTGCAAATTCAAATAGAGGCAAAAGGCCAGGCACAAACCCCAGCTTACCGCCGCTGCGTAATTAAACGGTTTATCAAATGTCTCCGCAAAATTGGATCGCATTCCCAGGCGTGGAAGAATATAAAAATCCATCATAATTACAGCGCCCATCGGCATCAGCAAAAGACCATAGAGTGCCACAAAATTGAGCAGCTTCATCACGAGCGCTGGAAAACAAGCCGCCAATGTCGTAATTCCACCTACCAGCAATGTCACTTTCCAGCGTTTCCACTTTGGCCGAATCCCCTGCAACGCTAAACCAGCCCGGTAGATTGTTGGATTGGCCGTGGTCCAGCCAGCGATAATGACGCAAATAACCCCAGCAATTCCTGCGGCGCGATAGGCAATTGGTCCTGGCGCAAATTCAGTGCTGTAATTAGATTCCATTAGAAATAGCGCGTATAAAATCCCAGCCGCAATCCATGCAACGAAATGTCCCACATACATGCCAGCCGCTGACGAAAAGCCATGATACCATTTTTTGGCATATCGCAGGATTGAAAGATCGGCCATACCGATGTGCATCGCCATGTTGCAGAACCAGGCGAAAAACATGATATGCCAGAAACTGAACTGAGATTGCCCAGCAATCGGCCGACCAGTCCAAATTCTCGCTTTGGCAACGCTCCAAAAATCGGAAACCGATTTCACCCCCAGATCTGGCAAAACTGCGACCGCACCTGCAATAAATACCAGGATCATCCACGGGGCTGCGATATTAGCAACCCGGGAGACATAATCATATCCGAAAGCTGCCACGATGGCGGTGATTGCACCCACACAAAGGACAGCAATAATCCAACCAGGGCTATTGGGCAGCCAATCATTGAGCGAGGGCATTGCCAAATTGAACGGGATACCGACCGCGGTCGCTGAAACAGCGATCATCGCCCCAGCAAGAAAACAGAACATGATTCCGTTGACCAAATTATAAATCGCGGTCAAACGACTTCCACAGATTTTCTCCAAAAAATAATACAGGGTCAGCCGTGCTCGTGTGGCGATCGGCGCACATAGAAACGCCCAGCTTAGCACGGCGAGAAGATTTCCCACCAGCAGTCCCAAAATCAGGTCACGAGCTCCGATCCCATGCGCCACAAATAATGGACCGATGACGAATTCGGTACCCGCTGTATGCTCACCAGCGTACATGCCAATGAAGCTGCCCCAGCCTTTCCATTTCTCAGGCGGAACCGGTGTTCGCTCATATTCGATAACAGCATCTAATTGCTGCACAAATTTTTGTTGTGCCATGATCGCTCCTTTGATTCATCACTCGAACCAGAACTCCAACTATCTCGAATCATTTATCACTATCAGACAAAGGCTAAGGATTCTCATCTCAATAACCAAGATGATTTTCGTGCCTCTATTTTCCATTCGAAGTTCATTTCTTCCAGGGATAGACGAAATAATATTTCCCAGAGCCAACCGTAATACAAATTCCCAGTCCATTTTCAAGGACATTTTCAACCCCCTTAGCCTGAGCGATCGGTTTACCAGATTCGGTTATCTCTCTTGAATCAATGGGTGGTAAGATGACCGTAGCAGTCGTGTTCGCTGGAATAGTGATCTCTAAGTGGACTTTTCCGTCGATAATTTTCCATGAAGTGTTGATCTCGCCATACATGGAATGATGATAGGCGGAGGCCTGAGTGAGCCCGCCACCTGGCTGGGGACGGATGACGATGTGTTTATAGCCAGGATGCTCGGGATCGATTTCAATGCCCCCGACGACACGATACAACCAGTCGCCAATTGCGCCATAAGCATAGTGGTTGAAGGAATTCATACCAGGATCCTGGAAAGATCCATCGGGCTTGATGCCATCCCACCGTTCCCAGATGGTTGTAGCCCCTTTGGTAATAGGATAGAGCCATGAAGGATATTCTTTACGGTTGAGCAGCAAATAGGCTAAATCCAAATAACCATGGTCGCTGAGCACCTGATTGATCAGGTTCGCCCCAACGAATCCAGTCGTAATGTGCTGGAAGTGCTGGACATCTTCTGCCAGTCGCTGAGCCGCACTGGCTTTCATTGGTTCGGGGAGCAAATCAAAGGCAAGTGCTAATGAATATGCAGTCTGAGTGTTGGAAACTAATCGGCCATTTGGGGTGACATACTCAGCCAAAAAGGCGCGTTTGATATTGGTTAGCAGATCGGCATAAAACTGCGCATCTTCCTTTTTGCCTAAAATTGCAGCGACGCGCTGCAAAATATCCGTCGAGTGAGCAAAATAGGCTGTAGCGATCAGGTCCTTATCCGTAGTCGCCCCTGGATAATCCGACCGAGTCGTTGCAAAAGCCAGCCAATCACCAAAATGATTCCCCTGTTTCCATAAAAAGGATTCGCCAGCTTGATTTTTCATGTAATCCACCCAAGCTTTCATGCTGGGATATTGCTGCTCCAGGATACGCCGGTCTCCATAGCAGAGGTAAACGGTCCATGGGATAATGACCGCAGCATCGGCCCAGGCGCTTGAACCACCGGGCCGATTCCATGGCCAGATGGGATTTTCCGCATCGTTGTCCGGATTCAGGTCCCAGGATTTTGCACCAGGCGCTCGCAAGACATCTGGAATTACATGCGGTACCACACCATCGTAGTATTGATCCTCAGAGAGGTCCTTGAGCCATTTCGTATAAAAGCGAGCCGCCTCCATATTAAAACAGGCGGTACGAGAAAATACTTGTGCATCCCCAGTCCACCCCATTCGCTCATCGCGTTGCGGACAGTCTGTAGGCACATCGAGGAAGTTACCCTTTTGACCCCATTGGATATTGTGCTGCAACTGATTGATCATCGGATCACTGCAGCTAAAATCGCCAACTGGGTCCATATCGGAATGGATCACAATACCAATCATGTTGCTCAAGTTCGGTTCTCCGGGCCAACCTTCAACTGCCACATACCGAAAGCCATGAAACGTGAAATGGGGCTCGAAAATTTCTGTTCCTCCGCCTTTTAAAATGTACTGATCGCGTTGTTTGGCGCTACGAAGATTGTCCGTGTAAAGATTTCCCTCTTTGTCGAGAACCTCAGCATGGCGCAAAGTGATTGTGGTTCCAGAAGGCCCTGCGACTTGAATTCTAACCCAACCCACCATGTTTTGCCCCATGTCAAAGATCGTTTCCCTTTTGGGGCTTTTGAGGATGGCAATCGGCTTGATCTCCTGAATACGGCGCACCGGAGGTCCATAAGCAGCGACGAGCTTGTTTTGATAACGATCTATTAACCGCACTAATTTCCAATTGCTATCATCAAAGCCAGGCCGATTCCAGCCTGGAATCTCAAGTCGTGCGTCATAAATTTCGCCATTGTAGATATCCGATTCAAGGATAGGGCCGGTGCTTGCCTTCCAGGTGCCATCGGTGCCAAAAATCTCGGTAGTTCCGTCTTGGTACGTTACATGAATCTGAAGCAAGAAGCCCAATTTTTCCCCATAGTAATTCCGAAATGGTTTCCAACTCAAAAAACCGCGGTACCATCCATCCCCTAAAATCGCACCAATGGCATTTGGACCAACAGTTAAATTGGTTGTGATATCGAACGTTTGATATTGGAGGCGACGGTGGTAGCTGGTCCAACCAGGAGTAAAAACCTGATCTCCAATTTTTTGGCCATTGACATAAAGTTCATATAAACCCAACGCTGTCGCATAAGCTCGGGCCGATTTAACTTTTTTGGGAATAAGGAATTCCTTGCGCAAAAACGGGCACGGCTGAGAGCGGCTAATATCTTCTTCAATATCTGGTTGAATCCAAGAGGCTTGCCAATCGCTTGCATTGAGCAGCCCCATTTCCCACCAACCAATTTCGCTCCATTCACTGGCGCTACCCTTTTGGTCCCAAATGCGCACCTGCCAAAAGATCCGCTGAGAGGACTGCAAAGCAGGTCCATGATATTCGACATGAATCGATTGATCGCTCAATACTTTGCCTGTATCCCAGAGCAAGTCTTTCCCTCGCTTTAAATCGTCTGCTGTGTATGCCGCACGAATTTGATAAGCAGATTGCTTGGCAGATCGCTCGGAGGAAAGCACTTCCCAGCTCAATCTCGGAGTGACGATATCAATACCGAGGGGATTTCGTTGGTATTCCACTCGAAGGTTCGTGACACGAATTCCAGATTGTTTTGTAGCATTCAAACCAATAGGTAGAAAAAAAATTAAGAGCATAGTAAAGCAGCTAAGAACAGGAATAAGGGTTTTGACTGTTGAGTTCAAATGGCTCATGCCTGGCTCCTATTTTGTATTTGCGTCGCAAAATTGATTTAATTTTTAATGTGTGGAGGCTATCGCATTTGCGTGCTGGCATCAATTAATTTTTGCCCCTCATAGATGAAAAAGAATCTTGCAACTTAATAATTGACACTCTTAGGTTCTTGACTTGCTCACTAAAGAGAAATCCGTTGCTATTTTTCTAATTTATGATGCAACCAAATTTCTACTATTTCTACTATTTTAAGTTTTGCTTTAAACATGAATGATAATATATGAAATATAAGAGCGCTTTTAAATAAATTTAATTTGAAACATCAATCAAATTGATTGAATGAGAATATGTGAAAACATCCATATGATCATCTCTTGGTGAGTCGCTCCAACTTGCGAGTTCAGAGATGAAGATTGAATTTGTGTACAATATAGAAATAAAATTAATCAAACAAGCTTTATTAAAAAGCAAACCATTTCCTTAATTCGATCATTTTATCGAAGTGCTCTCGAATATGATAAAATTCATTTGTTGTGGGAGAATAGCGATAGTCCTTTTTCCATCGATTGATGTTTTTCCCAATTGTGCGAATCGCATCGGCAATTTGATAGATCTCGTCGCTCGTCATGGTTGGGTGCAGCGATAGCCTTACCCATCCTGGCTTAGCCGAGAGATCACCTGCGTCAATTTTGTTTGTTATTTGTCGTGAAGTATTTTGATCAATATTTAAGAGGTAATGACCATAAGTCCCAGCGCATGAACATCCACCCCTGACTTGGATACCAAATCGATCGTTTAAGAGCTTGACGACGAGATTATAATGGATGTTATCAAAATAAAACGAGATGATTCCGAGCCGCTGTTCAATATGCCCAGCCAAAATTTTGAGCCCAGGAATGCTTTTTAACTCATCAAATGCAATACGAAGCAATTCTTGTTCTTGGCGCTGGATATTAGCAATCCTCATTTTATCCTTTAGTTGAATTGCCAGCGCTGCTCGAATAGCTTGAAGGAAGCCTGGCGTTCCCCCATCTTCTCGCAGCTCAATTT
The DNA here is from genome assembly GCA_034506395.1 of candidate division KSB1 bacterium. NCBI lineage: Bacteria > Pseudomonadati > Candidatus Zhuqueibacterota bacterium. The sequence goes on from JAPDPQ010000025.1 coordinate 65,724, forward strand.
CATCGAAAAAGCGATAGCCCCCCCAAGGATTGGTCCATTTCACGGTGCCGCCACCAGGCTGATCGGGCGATTTCAGTGTGTATAATTTTGAGTCGAAGACCAGAACTCCTGAGCTACCAGGGCCACCTAAAAATTTATGGGGGGAAAAATAGATCGCATCCAATTTCGCTTCGGGATCATCTGGGTGCATATTGATTTCAACATAAGGCGCCGAGGCGGCAAAATCAACAAAACAATAACCACCATGCTGATGCATAATTTTCGCCAGTTGATGATATGGAGTTTCGATTCCTGTAACATTTGAACACGCGGTAAAAGCACCAATTTTGGTCCGGCGATGTTTATATTTCTCCAATTGATAATTTAATTGTTCAGGATCTACCAGGCCTTGTTGATTGGGTTGCAAAACCACCACATCCGCTAGCGATTCCAGCCACGTGGTATGGTTGGAATGATGTTCCATATGCGTCACAAAAACAATCGGCCGCACTTCCTCGGGAAGCTTAATGTATCCGCGCAATTGCTCTGGCACGCGCAGTCCTAAGATGCGCTGCAATTTCAGCACTGCTGAGGTCATCCCAAACCCAGTGAACATTAACACATCTTGCTCTGCAGCGTTGACGTGCTGTTTAATGATTTGCTGAGCATAATGGTAGCTCTGCGTCATCGTTGTGCCAGTCACGCTGGTTTCGGTATGGGTATTCCCGACGAAAGGACCAAATAAATTGGCCATCTTTTGTTCGATGGGCCCATATAATCTCCCACTGGCGATCCAATCCGCATAGATTAATTTCTTTGGACCGTAAGGCGTTTCAAATTCGATATTCTGGCCAATGATATTTTCTCGGAAAAAATCAAAATATTTTTCTAGATCGTTTGGTATTATTTCCGTGATCACGACTGTTTTATCCTTAATGAATTCCCAATCTCTTTTCATCTTTGAGCTTTTTGGCTCTGGAGGAATCGATACTTGCTTTCAATTTTTGTTCGCGCTGTTCCAATTCAGCGATAATTTTCGTAAAGACCCTCTCCCATCGCTTTTCATCTTTCGAATAAAATGTCACCGTCTTTAAGAATTGCTCCCGGCTCACACCGTAATGATTCAAGACACTGTCGACGAAAGCATCACGATGGGTCGGTTCAATAATATCGGCGTAGACAACGACATCACAATAGACCTGGACAAATAATTTTTCATTTAGCGGTTTTACATTTGGTTGGCGTTTGCAAGAAAGAAAGATCAAAACAAAAAATAGAGACAATAATAAGGTGATTAATGAAGGCAACCAGTTTTTTTGCTTCATTTTTTAGCTCATCTTGCTCAGAATAGCATCGTATCCAAAAATTCCCTTTACCGAAGTTTCTTTGCCGGTGAATATAATAAAATTTTTTTTGATTATCAACCTTAAAAATGATTTATTTTGCAATTCATAAATTTTTCCTTGACAATTTTGAAACGAATTATTATATTTAGCAGCGAAAAAATTCACGATTTTATTAAGGAAAAAATGATCATGAAAATTTCTCAGCCAAATCCCATCATTCAAGCTGTTTCCGCTTCTTTTGAGGGATACGTATGCTTATACGATGAGGAATTTTCACCATGATCATCTAATTCAAATAGCTTTGTCAATAGATCAAGACCGTGAAATTCCTCACGGTCTTTTTTTTTGCCAAAACGAAAGGATAAAGCTATGCATGCGATAGAGACACGAGCTGCAACGAAATATTTTTATGAAAATCCGGACAATGGTTCGATCAAAAAGTTTCGAGGGATCGGATTACGCAAGAAAAAGAAACGGGTTGCCGCCGTCGATAGCATTACATTTCATGTAAAGCGAGGTGAAATTTTTGGCATCATCGGACCGAATGGTTCTGGCAAATCAACGTTGATTCGGATGCTCTCCACACTCGTTTTACCTGATAGCGGTGAACTGAAAGTATTCGGATTAGATGTAGTCAAGCAATCCATGCAGGTTCGTCGCAAAATCAATCGTGTTTCAGTGGACGCGGCATTTTTTAAACGCTTATCTGCATGGGAAAACCTTGCCTATGCTGCGCGGCTCTATGGTCTTAACCCCAAAAGGGCCAAAAAACAGGCTATGGATATTCTCGAGAGCATGAATTTCCCGATCAGCAAAATGGATCAATCTCTTGAGGAACTATCCCGAGGCATGCAACAGAAGGTCGCGATCGCTCGCGCTTTATTCACTTCTCCGGTGCTGTTGCTTTTGGATGAGCCTACCACCGGGCTTGATCCAGTTTCAAAGCGACAAGTGCAGCAATACATCCTTGAAATTCGCAATCAGCATGATACGACTGTGTTGTTGACTTCTCATGACCTGGATGAAGTCGAGCGCATTTGCGATCGGATTGCGATCATCGATAAAGGAAAATTCGTCGTCTGTGATACTCTTGAAAATTTGAAGCGCCAATTTTCAAATAATGGGCATCCCAAATCGCTCGAGGAAATTTTCACTGAAGTAACTGGAAAAAATCTAGCGCTAGATGAAGAAGAATAAAAGCTTTGCACCAAAGCGATTTGGTCGAACATATCAAATTTTGAATCCACTTTGCTGGATTATCCAATATTAACCTTGGGCGTTGGCTTTAATTTCATTGTAACTTCAGAAGCGCTTCCTTTGCATTGAGCGAGACGTGCCTGTGGGTACTTGCTTAATATTTGGGACAATTAACTACCTTCAACAAAAGGAGCGTATTATGAATAGAATTGCACAGGAATTAAATGCATCTTTTGCATTTGTCATTAGGAATTTTCATTTGCTCCGTCGTTACATCGGCTGGGAAAGTGTATTTTTGATTTATACGATCGTCAATACTATCACAATCGGACTTATTGGTTGGGGAGATCCTGAGAAAATTCTATACTTGATCATTGGATCGTTGCTCTGGGGATTTTTATCTGTCCTGTTTCATGACGTCGCAGAAGCAGTTGCCTGGGAACGATGGGAAGGGACCATTGAATATACCTTTATGGCCCCGATCTATCGGTTCACCTATTTGATTGGGCAATGCACCTTCGCTGTGGTATATGCGATCTTGCGATCGGCGATTATCTTGGTGCTTGTTGGGATTTTCTTCAACATTAGCTTTTCTAGAGCGAATTTAACTGCATCGTTAATTATTATCATTATCTCAAGCTTCTCTTTCTTGGGAATGGGGTTGATCGCAGCAATTCTGCCTTTGCTTTCCCCAGAGAAAGGCGCGCAGGCAGCCCATATTTTTCAGGCAGTGATCCTACTGGTCTCTGGCGTCTACTACGATGTTTCGGTGCTACCCTCTTGGCTGAGACCGCTCTCGGCAATTTCGCCAGGCACTTATACTTTGCGCGCCATTCGCCGTGCATTATTGGAAAATGCTTCAATCCGAGATTTGGCTGGAGATATTGCTATCTTACTCATCACTGGCGCTATGTTAATTCCTGCGGGACTCTGGATCTTTAATCGTGCGGAAATCTATGCCAAGAAACACGGCAAGCTGAAACGAAGTGGTTAACATATATTCCTTTTTCTCCCTTCAAAAATTGATGTCTTGGGAGTAGCGAAACTTCTGCTTATGAATTGAAATGATCCAAGATCGCGCAGCAACCAATTTTGGGTTTGTTGACCTCCTGACCCAAAAAAACAGTTTGCAATTTCATGGCATTTTTATTATATTGAATTCCTCAGCCAATAAATCGAAAATTGTGATATGGGTGCGACCAAAATTCAACGTTGAATTTAAGATCACATTAGCGAATTCCTTACAAATCTTAATGCTTAAAATTGTAGAATCGCTTAAATTTCTCTTGACATACCTGAAAATATCAATCGACTTCAATGATTGTACAACAAGCTTGCGATTGAAAAGTGACGGCTCTTTCATTGCCGATTGGAATCTGCTTGGCTGTATTATCTGCCTCTGAAAAAGGAAATCCAAATTATGGAACGAAGCTTACTACAGCAAGTGCTGAAGGAGAGAGAACAAAAAATTAAGCTGATCACCCCAGCAAGCAAGGGCAATATCCCAGTAGTTGCAGTGTCTGGCGCATCTTTGGCTGAGGCGTGGGAAAACGCCATGATCGGACTATATGCTTATGGCTGCGAAATCCGCACCCAGTACGATGCGAAAGATAAGCATGGCAATTACCTCGATCCGCCAAGCAAAGATTGCACCATGCTGATTTCGATTGAGCAACCCACGACAGAACCGATGATCCATTTGGGCGGTATTCCTGGCGGATTCGAAGACCTGGAGGAATACGTCCAAGAGGTACGTGACGGAATCAAGGATCATTGGATCCGCGACCCATTGAATCCGAAGGATACGCGTTGGCAATATACTTATCATGGTCGTCTGTTCAATTATGAGGTCCCCCTCAGTGAATACGATCGCTTCCTTTGCAGTCTGCCCGAAGAACAAAAGCGCACATTCTATGAGCATGAAACCGCTCATTTTTTATTGGACCATAATTATGTCAGAGTGATCGAAAAAGATATCCAGGGAAAAAAGCAATCCTTCGTCCGCATCAATCAAATTGAATATGTCATCGAGAAGTTAATGGCGCAGCCGTTCACCCGTCAAGCTCAGGCTATCACCTGGCAACCATATATGGATACCGACATTTATGATCCCGCTTGTCTGCAAAGCATGTGGTTTCGCATTTTGAATGATGAGGTTGGTCAGCCCACGTTAAATATGAACGTCCGATTTCGCAGCCGGGATGCATACGATGCATCATTTATGAATTGCTTTGCTTTCATCCACATCATGGAATATGTCGCAAATGAAGTCGGCAAACGCATTGGTCAATCGATTCGGATTGGGCGTTATGTAGATGAATCCGACTCGTTTCACATTTATGGCAAACGTTTGGCCGATTTTGAAAATCGCTTTCTGCGTAATCTGATCGAGCGAGATTTTTCGCAGCGCACCTTTTTTAGGAGGGATGCAGAACCGTTTTTTGAGGAACGGAGGAAAAAATTGCATGAGCAACTCGCATAATGGATGCTTGAGTTATCATAATAATGAAATTTGCCTTCGCCTCAAAATTGACCTTTCGTCAATCGATACGAACAACTAATGTCCCGATATTGATGCGCTCCAAGGTCATTGATTGGATTAAAAAATTTGGTTCGTTCATTCATCAAAAAAGCTAAATAATCACCCGCCATTTCGGTGCTCAAACATGGGAGAGCAAATATTGAAAGTTATCAGGATCAGCGCTATTATTTTGATGAGTCTCGGATGTCTCGGTTTTCTATGTAAACAGCAAAAACCCGGCACCAAAGAGGCACGGGGGCTATGGGTCTCACGGATGGAATGGGCGATACCGGTGCCAGGTGATCGCATGGCTGCTCAACAGCAAAAAATCATTGAAATTTTCAATACCGCTCAGCGCGCTGGGTGTAATTTCATCCTGTTTCAAATACGGGGCAATGGGGATGCCTTCTATCGATCAAAATTTGAGCCTTGGTCCGATATGCTCACTGGAATTTTGGGCCAATCCCCTGGTTGGGATCCCTTGGCGTTCGCTATTCAACAAGCCCATCAGCGAGGATTAGAATTACATGTTTGGTTCAACACTTTTTCTGCCTGGCGGGGGACTACGCCTCCTCCCCGTACAGCTCCACTTCATGTTTATTTGGCCCATCCAGAATGGATCGTTTGCGATGCCAATGGCGTACCAATGTCCCTTAACTCTGGCTATATCTATGTAAGCCCTGGCATCCCAGCCGTTCGGGAATACGTCTATCAGGTTGCAATGGATATCGTTGAAAAATATGATATCGATGGCTTTCATTTCGATTATATACGCTATCCAGAGGGAGCCAACACGAAAGGTTACTCGCACGATGCCATTAGCTTGCAACAATTTTCCTCCCTCTCAAGTAACCCAAACCAGCTTAATTGGGATGATTGGCAACGCGAAAATATCAATCAATTTCTCCGCCAATTTTATTTTGATGCGACACGCCGAAAGCCGTGGTTGAAAATTTCAGCCGCCGTGATCGGAAAATATGATTACAGCGAGTGGAATGGATATCATGTAGTCTATCAGGACGCCAAGCAATGGCTTGCCGAGGGGATCGTTGATTTTATTGTCCCCATGGTTTACTGGCAGACCAATCATCCCACTGCACCCTATCGCAACACAGTTCAGCATTGGTTCAATATGATCCATGATCGCTATATTTTCCCAGGGATGATGATCAATCGCATTGGAGAACCTGATTGGCCAGTCAGCGAAATCATCGATCAAATCGCCATTAATCGTCATGGCACAAATGGAATGGTCTTCTTCAGCTATCAAGGATTAGCTAAGGTGGCCGGCAATTTGGAATTTCGGGGATTTGATTTCTTGGCAAATTTACCGCCCATGCCATGGAAGGATGATAAGCCAGCCATGGATCCGCGAAATCTCAGGGCCCATCTGCTCTCATCGGGCAATGTCCTGCTGATCTGGAATCAACCCGACAGTTCAATCGAGCCAACGGATGTCCAACGCTATAATGTGTTTCGTTCAGAATTAAGTCCTGTCGATTTCTTTAATGCCGAAAATCTCATCCACATAACCGCTCATGCCGACACTTTCTTTATCGATCGAACGGTTCAGCCAGGTCATCGCTATCACTATGTGGTTACAGCCTTAGATCGAGTCAACAATGAGAGCCCACCATCCAATCAAGTGACAATTTTCATCCCTCGCTTGGCGATGACGGATAGCAACCAATCGATCATCGCTCGCTCTGAGACTATTTTTTTTTCAATAACAGGTAGTTTGTAATATATTGAAATCCAGTAAGCCTGTATTCGATCGTTTTATCGATAAGTCCAATTTCGGGAGGTATGGAATGAAACTGATAAAAACAAGCTTGCTATTGAGCCTTATCCTCATCATGTCCTGTGGAGGGAAACAACCGATGTTAAAAACGGTGAACGATCTGATTCAAGCGATGGAGCCGCACACGCGGGTGATCATCCTTGGCGACCCTGATGGGGCGCTTTTGGCTGTTACCCCAGAATATGGGGCGAAAGTCATTGCTATGGCAGTCGATGGGACTCGCGGCAAGAATCTTCTCTGGCCGAACCCTAAGATCTGGACTAAGGAATTTTGGTCTGGTCCTAAGTTGGATTGGAATTTAGGAGGCGCCCGGACTTGGATCGCCCCTGAGGCCGATTTTTATCTGGATAGAGACAAAAATTGGTTCGTACCTGAAGCAATGGATCCGGGGCATTATCAATTGGATCGGCAGGAGCCAAAGCTGGTCCAATGCTCCAATGAGTTCCATGTGAGCAATAACAAAGATCAACATTTCCACCTAAAAATCGTTCGAACGATTGAGCTATTAGATCAACGGCCAAATTTCGTCAGCGCGAATTTGCAATATGTTGGCCTCAAATTTACCCATGAGTTGATCAATCTGGCGAAGCAAACCATTGGCAAGGATCTAGATGATGTTAGTCTTTGGAGCCTGATCCAATTGGATACCGCTGGAACGATGATCATTCCCATTAAACACGACTCGGCCCATCAGAACATCATCGTTCGCGATTACGGTCCAACGAATTTCAACACCGTTCCCCCAGATCGGATAACCATCGCCGATGATTATATCTCAGTTAAAATCGATGGGAAATTCCGTTGCAAGCTGGGCTTTGCGCCCTGGGCGGCACGAAATGGCATCGCTTATCTCTCTTATCAGAAAAACAGCGATCAGGGCATCCTCTTTTTAAAACAGTTTGACGTCGATCCTCATGGCATCTATCTCGATCATCCCTGGGAGAAACCTTATGATTATGGGGATGCGATTCAAATGTATAACGACGATGGCCGGTTTGGGGGATTCTGTGAGATCGAATGTCATGCCCCAGCTAAACTTTTAGCCCCGAATGAAAAGCTCTCTCACACTGTGATTTTTTCGATCATCGTCGGACCGCTGGAAAATTTGAAACAAGTTGCAGCAGACCAATTAAAGATAAATATGGATCAAGTTGTCCTATATTGAAAGTGGCACCATCAAAATTACGCGCGATTTGGTCGTGCCAAACTCGATCCGTTTTGGGGATGTAATGTAGACTTCTGCAAAATGAATAATTTTATCAGAATGATTCGAGCTTTCATCAATTGACCCGAGAGGAATTTCCGTCTGCGATCGGAGTTCCAAGAATGGTGGCTGGAGCGGATCTGGCAGTGAAAAATTTTGGAACAATACCGCTAAATGCAGTTTTGCAGCCCGCCATTCGTTTAGCTCGAAATGGCATCCCAGTCAGCCCGAAACTAAATGGAATGATTGCGGAAAACTACGAGAAGATCTCAAAATTCCCTGCAAGAGCTTCGATCTACCTTGCCGATGAATTGCCTTCGGAAGTGGGTGCGATTTTAAAAAATGAACAAATAGCCTACACATTGGACCTTTTAGCCGAACAAGGACGTGGAGTATTTTATCAAGGTTAGATTGCAGAACGAATTGTTTCGCCCGTTTAAGAACAAGGAGGCATTCTCGAACTCGATGGTTTAAGAAAATACGAGACGAAATTCCGAAAAGCCGCGATCGGGAAATATTGAGGCTATTAGATCATCTCTGCATCTCCAGTGACCGGTGGTGGAACTCACCTGATCGAATTGCTGAACATAAAGGATCAACTCGAGCAACTTGTATTTGGATTAAGAGGATGAAGGAAGTAATGATCATGAAATTTTCCGTCAGATTTCGATTCCCATGCATTCTTCTGGCCATATCAATATCATTTCTGAGTTGTCAAAAGAAAAGGAACATTGATCAAATGTTAGCTGAGTTCTTCGATAAAAAAAGTGTGACAATCGTAGTGACCGACTCTGGGCTCGGCGGATTGTCTGTCGCTGCCAATCTTGCGGCGCGGTTGCCTGAAAGCGGGATTTTCCAGCGCGTCAAGATTGTCTTCTTCAATTCGCTATTTCATGAACGCAGTGGCTATAATAGCCTCAAGACCGAGGCGGAGCGAATTCAAATTTTCAATCAGGCACTCGAGGCAATGTCAAAAAAATACCATCCCGATTTACTGCTAATCGCCTGCAATACCCTTTCAGTAATCTATCAAAAGACGCCCTTTTATCAAAAATCAAAATTTCCTATCATTGGGATTGTTGAGACAGGTGTCGATTTGATCGCTCAAGAATTTGATCGCAATCCCGAGGCGAATGTGATTATTTTTGCCACTCGGACCACGATCGAATCCAACGCTCATAAAAATGCATTGATCCACCGAGGCTATGCAGAAGATCGAATTGTTGGTCAGGCCTGTCATAAATTAGCTGGCGCCATCGAGCGAGGTTATGATAGCGAAGAAACCAACGATTACATTCGCAGATACGTCGGCGAGGCCCTTACAAAACTAAACGACCCTCATCGGCCGCTGTTCGCCAGCCTCAATTGCACCCATTTCGGCTATTCGATCCAGCAGTTCAAAGACGCTTTTGCGAAAGCCGGATATGCTGAAATTAAGATCATCGATCCAAATCCGAGGATGGCTGACTTTCTCTTTCAGCCCCGCTACCTCCATCGCTATCCCCAGACCTTTGTGGACATCGAAGTCGTTTCCAAAACCAAAATTACCCCAGAGGAAATTAATTCTTTGGCTAAATTATTGCAGCAAGTCTCCCCTGCCACAACTCAGGCATTTTCCAACTATCGGTATGATCCCGAACTATTCATTGCGCATTTCGATACAACGACAATCGAACAATGATGTCTCACGACGCTGAAGCGAATAATGGCTCTAGGCGCTTTTAGCGTCAGAAATTAAATTCGTTGCATAAACAGATGAAGATAAAACTGGGGCATTTCTGCGAATGCAGGAATCTCTTGCCAAATGGGTTATGAGATTGATTAAGCTTGCGGGAATGCATCGCCATGGGAAATAATCTATTTATTGCATTTCGCTGCAAGAGCTAACATTGTATAAAAAGCACATAAATCCCATAATGATTCCCAATCATACCACAAAGGCTCTTATTCAGCAATGCGGTTGTGCTGATAAAATCCAATTTTGACAATTGGGAATAATGATTGATTTTGAGGGAACGAGGATGAGACTTAGGACTCTCCAAATAGTGAAGATTTTTCAGCAGTTTTTCTATGTCCTATTATTGATTTTCATGCCCGTGCTTCCAACAACTGGTCAAATTCCAGCCAGTGGATTGGTGGCAACCCCTGATTCTCACGCCACAAAAATTGCTTACGACATTTTAAATCAAGGTGGAAACGCCATCGATGCTGCGGTTGCCGCCATGTATGCTTTATCAGTGGTGCAACCTTATGCGGCTGGTCCAGGTGCTGGCGGCCTGATGCTGATCTGGTCAGCAAAACATCAGAAACCCTACTTCATAGATTTCCGTGAACAATCACCCCAAAATGTTGATCCATCCATTTTCTATCAAGATAGTTTATCATTTAAAATTTATACAGAATATGGTTATCAATCTATCTGTACCCCTGGCATGGTTGCAGGAGCCGCTAAGGCTTTGGATCTGTTAGGCACCATGACCACGAAAGATGTCCTTCAGCCCGCATTCGCTCTTGCATCCGAAGGATTTGCAGTTTCCGAAGCATTGGTCAATATTTCAACCGAAAATTATCGAATCATTGAATCGAACCGGACCACCTCTGCCCTGTTCTTCCCCGACTGGTTTCCGCTGCCGAAAAGCCAAAAGCAGACTCGCCCTGACCTCGCGCTTACCCTCAAGCTGCTTGCCACTCAAGGCCCGCACATCTTTTATCAAGGTGAAATTGCGAACGAAATAATTGATGAAATTATTCGAAATAATGGGCTGCTTCAACTTAGCGATTTTTCGAACTATGAAGCCAAGCTCAGAACCCCAGTTCAGGCCGAATATAAAAATTATTTGATCGTCTCCTCTCCCCCGCCAAGCTCTGGCGGAATCGCGCTCATCGAGTTGCTGAAGATCTTGGAGCAAGTGGAAATCTCTAAGCATTCTCTAAATTCTGGCCCATATATCCATTTGTTTGTTGAAGCGATGAAACAAGTATTTGACGATCGAGAAAACTACATGATCGAGGCTTCGCAATTCGACGGCTTCAATTCTCAATTGCTGTTATCTAAACAACACATTCAAGGCTCCATCAGCCAGATCGATACCGCTAGTGCCAGTGTAGTAATTCATCCCATCGACACAGAAGATGCACGAGAGTCCAGCAACGGGTCTCATATTTCCGTCTTGGATAAATTTGGCAACGCAGTGGCGGTTTCCATCACTTTAAATGGATATTTCGGTTCTGCGGTTACAATTCCCAAATATGGCATTCTATTAAATAACGCCATGTCCAGTTTCTCATCGCAGCCTGGGGAAAACAATTCTATTGCACCTGGAAAACGGCCTCAGACCTCTTTAACTCCGACGATCATTCTTAAAAATAATCAACCATATTTAATTTTGGGAGGCAACGGCGCGGAACGGATTATCTCCACATTAGCCCAGATCATTATAAATATCATTGAGTTCAAATTATCACTCAATGATGCGATTCTCTCTCCCCGATTTCACTACAACCAATATGAAGATAAAATTGAAATGGAAACCCGCATCGATGCCGAAGTAATCGATTACCTCAAAAAATTGGGGCACAAAATCAATCTCAAAACAGATTATGATGACTATTTCTGCAACGCCCAGGTCATACTATTTGACCCAACTGGCCAGAAAATCGCGGGTAGTGATGTGAGGCAGAAGGGGATGGTTTATGTGAAGTAGCATAAATGAGATAAAGATGGTATCATGTTTTATAGATTAATCATTAATCTTACGAGCTAAAGTAACAATTTCAACCTTCATGGGATATGAACCTCCCCTTTAAATTTAAAGGAGCCCATATTACTTGAACTCACGATAGCAATAATACCAGCTCTGTTGTCAAAAGGCTTGATCCATGCAAGAAAAACTTGGTAGAAAAAATCCAGTTGCATTCAATTGACCCTTATTCGTTTATTTTTTATGGCTGCACCAAATAAAATGCAGTTTTTGACTCAAACTTAAGATTGAAAATCAATTCATCGCGTTGAGCTATGCAATCAGTGAAAAAATGATAAGCTAATAAGTTTCAAAATTATGATTGTTCTTAGAGCTACTGAGGTTTTCTGTAAACCAGATAACCTTGCCAATTTATCTGCATTATAATTGATTCAAAATCTCCTTAATCTGCTTCATGCCAGGCTGGTATTGCAATAAAAAAATGGACAGTTAGTTAAGTTAGGCTGCTTTTTTTAAAACGGTATATTCGGCTGGTGTTTGATACCCCAACGCCGAATGCAGCCGTTGCCGATTATAAAATACTTCAAGAT
>JAPDPQ010000026.1 GCA_034506395.1 candidate division KSB1 bacterium
TGCATTTTCCGCCAGCGACAGGGCACTCTGCTTTTCATTGATGAACTTCCGAATTGGCGACATGTTCTCAGGGACTGGCTGGTTCCAGAAGGCGAATTCGGTTGGCCCCATAATCGGCGCAATGGCAGCGAATAGATCGGGATGACTTAATCCCAGCCACCATGTGCCAGCTCCGCCCATGGAACCGCCTGTCAGGTAAATTCGATTTTCATTAATGGAATAAAGTCGCTGCACTTCATTCAAAACGGCCAACACATCCTGTTCGCCGATATTTTGATACATCGTGTTGCCCCGACCGAAAGGATTGACCAGGATGTACCGCCCCTTAGCCGTGGCATGGGGCATAAAGACAGGCAGAAACAAATTCTCCTGCCAGCTGGAAAAGCTCGGATCGTAGCCGTGCAGATTGATCACCAGCGGGAACGGCCTTTTGCCATCGTATTGTTCAGGCACAAACAGGGCGTACCCCTGCAGGCTCCCATCGATCTCGGAGTAATAACCCCGCATGAACGTGCCGACCTGGTGATGAAAGGGCTGCATTTTTTCTTCGAGCAAGGTCAAATGTGATTTTGCCTGCACCAGCCCTTGTTGAATGGACTCTCGATAAAAATGAAAATGATCGGGCACATCACAATCGCTCAAGCGTTTTTGGATGGCGAACAACTCCACTTCCAGATTGGCCAGATCATTAATTTCGACTCCCAAGGCAGGTTGATGTTTTAGGGTTTCAATTGTCTCTTTGAGATCAGCGTACTCCGTCAAAAAATTCTGTAACTCATTTTTGTCCGCTGCTGCAAAAGTGGCGTCGATGATCTTTTCATTATTTGGCCGAACGAGCGCCTGTGCAGCGGCATCGGCTTTGACTCGATAGCTGTAAATATTGAAATCGTCGATCATCGTATAGGCCCCACCCGATTGAACTGAGGTGAGGGCAAAATTCATATTCTGCGGCACGAGTGGATTCTCATCGATGGCAATGGCATTAAAAAATTCGGGCTCATCGGCAAGCTCGTTTTGCCAGATTTTGATTTTCAAGCAGAGCGGTTTTTCTCCAGTAACTTCGAGTCGAACCCATTGCCACTCATTGAAAACAATTTGCCCTGGAATTGAGGTAAACAGTGGCCTCGGCAGCTTTCCTGCCAGATTTTTCAAAATGCGGATCGTGCCATCGTTCGAGATTTCGAATTTATAATTGTTCCAGCCCTGAGGACGGACGTCGATGGTGAAACTATAATTATGTCCTGCCATCGGCTTGTAACGGAACAGAGCAGCATAATCCCGATTGACGATGGCGTTGTCGAATTTCGGCAGGGCCGAGTACATTTGCTGGCTGATATTGCTGCTATCGAGCGAAACGAACACGCCATCCCTGATCTGCCAGACGCCAAAGCCCCAGACTTTCATGTCCTGCCATTTGTTGGCGGCTGGGGTTTCGAAATCATCGGAGAAGATGTCGCCTAAATTTACAATCTGAGCTTTCGAAAAAGAGGTCATAAAAATGAGGTCTAAAGCAATGATAAAAATTTTTGCAACGTTTTTTTTCATACAGTTCTTTCTTAAAGTTATCAGAGAGCTGGTTCCATCCGCCAGTCGGCCATTGGCGTCAACTTAAAAATTAAATGTCATTCTGAGCGACCGCAGGGAGTGAAGAATCCCTTGATTTATCGAAGATATGTGCGCTAATCGAAAGGATTCTTCGTCGCTTTGCTCCTCAGAATGACCGCTTTTACCCATTCATTTGCTTAGGTTAACGCCAATTGCCAATCGGCGGATGGACTCAATTTTATCAAATTTGAATCGGATAACTCCCATACTCCTCCGCCGCCTCCAGCATCGCCCAGAGATTTTCCACAGGCACCTGGCTATGGATGCAATTCGATGACGCCAGAATAAAACCACCGCCTGGTGCAGCCACCCGAATGACCTCTTTAGTCGCCGCTTTCACTTCGGCAGGAGTCCGATAGGAGAGCAGTTCGGCGCAATCCACATTGCCGCAGAGGGTCACTTTGTCGCCGTAATTGCGCTTCAATTCTCCGATATCCATGCCCGCCACTGGTTCGATGGAATGGATGCCGTCGATGCCGCATTCCAATAGGATCTGCCGCTCGATCACCTTATAATTGCCATCCAGATGCTTGATGAACGGTTTGCCGTATTTGTGGCATTCGGCCGTGATCTGCTGGAGATAGGGCTTCACGAACATTTCGAAATGCTTGGGCGAAAACATCGGTCCATTTTTCCCGCAAAAATCCATTCGGCCATCGATGCCGTCCACGCCACGCTCCAATTGGGCGGTCAGCAGCGGGAAATTATTTTCGTGAACGATGTCAAGATAAGTTTTCACCAATTCGGGATCGGTGACCATCGCTTCAAGAAAAATCGGCAGCCAGGATGAGAACGACGGCAGGAAAATATCGTAATGCCCGAGCACGAACATCCCCCTGGAATTCTGGATGGCATAATCCAGCGCCTCGAATTGGGAGTCATCAGGCTGGATCGGCTGCGGGCCACGTTTCTCCATCTCCCGAACCATCTTTTTGAAGCCGTCCATGCCTTCGTGCGCCAGGCTGGAATCCACTTCATAGTACAAATCTTCCTCTGGCAGGTAGCGCATCAGCGACCAATAGCCCTCGCCGATTTGATATTTCCATTCGTTCTCGCTCACCGCCTGTGGCTTGAGATCATTCTCGCCCTCGTGCGGATCGATAACCAAAATATCGTAGCCCAGCTTATCATAAAGCTCGATGGTATCTTCGATGAATTTTCGATAGAACTCGCTCCGCCTGCCCGCCAGAATCATGTCGTTTCGTAACTTGCCCATGACATATCCGCCTGTACCCACCCAGGCATCTCGCCCCAGCACCTTGCTCCCCACAGGCGAATTCACACACAGCTCAAATTTCGGAATACGATCGGGTTCTTGGTGATTCAAGGCGGTTAAGACTCGTTCTTTGGATATCATTTTTTAACTCCAACAAGTTATTTTATCGATATGAAATTATTGTTGTCAGATGCTCGAGAAAATCACCACTGAAGTACTAAATTCCTAATGCCAATCCTTTATGCTTATTGATGACTGTTCACCGATTACTGATTACTGATCACTGATTACTGATCACTATTTTCAAGAACCTCGGAAAATAAATCCTTAGATCCTCGAAAACCTCCTGCATCACTTTTGAATTCGTCATGTAACTAATCACCAACTCATTATCCGCTTCCGCCAACTCAGGATGGGCTTTGGCGGCGTAACAGAAATAATTGGGACTCCAGCCGATCTCGGGACAGTGATAGACAATCTGCGGCTCGCTGAACGGCCCCACAGGCGTGTCGGCAAAGCGAATTGTGATCGGATGCGGGTGTTTCCAGGCATTAGCGACCAGCACATATTTGCCGATGGCAGGCACGAACGTCAGTGAAAATTCCGTCGTGAAATGTTCGATCACGGGCTTCAGTTGATGAACTTCCCTGCGCCAGATGCCCGTTGCGCCATCGAGATATTCCCAATGGTTCTGATTGTGAATTTCATCAGCCAGATCGCTTTTTATCCTGGCAATGATCAAATTGATAACGGCATCTTCCCAGCCATTTTTAACATTGCGGTAGCCGTAGATGTAAACGTAATCCTGGCTGACAAAGAAATTCGAGCCGAAGCTGCCAAACTGGCGCTGGAACGGCAGCTTGTGGACGGTCATTTGCCATCGGTCGGGTGGATCGTCGGGATTTTCGATGCGAAAAATCTCATTACCGATCTGGCGAAATCCAAACACGTTTTCAGGATCAACGATCTGGATGCGGACACAAAAGACAAACAATTTTCCCCTGATGAAAATCGCACTTAATGGCCAGAGAAAGCCTGGCTCGTTCTCATTGACAAAAAAAGCCCGATGATGGCCGTTTTCTTTGTTCCAATAAAATTGCAATGCATCGCTATTTATTAAGTTGCCTTGCTGAATGGCAATGGAGTTGTTGATGAACCGTGCCCCTTCCCGAGAAAACTGTTTCTTTTCTTGAATGAACGAATCCCCGAACAGCCATAGCACCCGATCATTGGTCAGCGGTAAGCTAAAGGCGCAATCGCCGCCGAACCAGCCGTTCTTGCCCTCTCGAAATAAACGACCTATTTCAGGTAATGGAATGATGTCGATTTTTATTTTATCAAGCATAAAACTTCAAGTCATTAAACTAAACAATCAAAATTCAAAAGATTTTCTCCCATAGAATTGGAATCCCACAGAAGCTAAATTCTCTTTTAATTCCTAGTACCCTTTACCCCACCTAAGATTCCAAACCCTTAGAAGTATACGTCTAAACAAAAGCGATAAAAAATACTTGATAGATTCAAAAAAATTTATTAAAATAGACTTCTGCAAAACTAAAATTTTACGGTCATTCCAAACGAAGCGCAGCTGAGTGAGGAATCTGTCGTTTTCATAGGCCTTAATTGATTAATAAGATTCCCCGACATCTGAAGGTTCGGAATGATAAGATTCTTTATTTTGCAAAGTCGGTTGTTATAATAATCTGGAGAAAATGAAAAATGAATAACATAGAAAATTTAATCCAAGATGATCAGCAATTATTCTTGAAAAATTTGATGCTGACAACCGAATTTAACAAATACATCATCGAACATCCCGATATTTTAAATCGAATCCCTGAGAATGCCCTGGTGATACTATTACCTTCCGACGATCCCGAATTCTGTTCCAAGATGATGAAGCTGGTTGAGCATTATCGAGCAATTGATGATGTGAAAAATCGACCTGTCATTTACATTCGAATTCAAAAACTTGCTCCGCCGCCGCCATCTCGAATTACCAAATTGTCGTTCGAATCGGAACACGTGGCTATTTCTTAATGCTCATTGCCCTTCAGAAGGTTTGAAGCCTTCGGAAGGGTAGGTTTATGCCCCAAGCCCCATGCGCTTACCTCCAAATCAACCTCATCCAGCTTTTCCACCCGACCAAAACACTGACAGTAGCCTCAATTTTATCATTCTCTGGATTGGAGCAAATATATTGTGCAATTTTAAACTTGAGCTCTTTTGGAATTTCAGCCGAATGAAAATAAGCCTCTTTCTCACTTAAGGAAACGAGAACGACGGGCAAATTGATCGATTCCAAAGGGCTCAGCTTCAACGTGGCCGTGCCCGTTTGCCCCAATTTCAATTTGCGCCTAACCTGCCGATCGGGCGGAAATTCCGACACTCGAATCAGATTGTTGTCGAAATTAAACACGCCGCCGATGATTTTCTTTTGGGGGATGAGATCGCTCGCCAAATTGGTAATCAAAAAATCCCCTGCAATCTTGGCCCGCACCGTGGACATGCGGAGGCTGGGATATCGCTTCTGAATTAGATCTGCGATGATTCGATTTAAGCCCTGTTCCAGATTTTTCTGGGCAGCAGTTTGGGCGATCACCACCTGCCCTTGCAGATTGTTCAGGATCGTCTGCTCGGCAATGAATTTCTCATCATCCGTGACCTCCAACAACGGCGCATTGATCTCGACAACGGTATTGGAATCGGAAAGCTGGTCGATGAGATAATGCGTGCGATCGAACTGGATCAGATCGGCGGGGACTTCGAATTTGCCCTGCAAAGTGACAAATTCATCCTCGGCTTTGATGTAGGACAGGGCAATCATCCCAGCAACGAACAACAGCACAAAGCCATAACCGATGATTTCGATGTAGGTGACGTATTTGGCTAAAAGTTTTTTGGTGAATCGATTCATAAAAATATCCTTTTAAACGGACGTGACCGCCACCTGCGAGGTGACGGTCACGTTGTTTACGCTACTCTGCTGATTGTACATCGAAGCGAACAGGCCGTTCCGTTCCATTAACTGATCAAAAGAGCCATGTTCGATGAGCCTACCTTTGTCGATCACAAAAATCTCATCGAAATTTTTGACTGAAATCAGCTTGTGGGTGATCATAATGACGGTCATCTCCTGGCTGATGTTGAAAATGGTTTCTTCAATGCGGCGGGCGGTTTCTGAATCCAGGGCGCTGGTTGCCTCGTCCAGGATCAAAATCCTCGGCTGACGGATCAATGCCCTAGCGATGGCGATCCGCTGCCTCTGCCCGCCCGAAAGTCGGGTGCCCTCGGCCAGATCGGTATCGTATCCATTGGGCAATTTTAAAATGTCATCATGCACGGCTGCCAGCTTCGCCGCCGCTTCGATTTCCTCGATAGTAGCGTCCAATTTGCCGAAGCGAATATTTTCTTTGACTGTGCCGCTAAATAAAAAATCCTCCTGCAAGATAATCCCGATGTTTTGGTAATAACTGCCCAGCTTCAGGTCTTTTAAATTTACCTGGTCGGCCAAAATCTCTCCCTTCTCAGGATCGTAAAACCGCATTACCAGATTGACCAGCGACGTCTTGCCCGAGCCCGACGCACCGACAATTGCAATTCGCTTGCCTCTGGCTATGGTCAAAGTGATGTCGGTTAAGATTTGTTTCTCAGGCACGTAGCGGAACGAAACATCATTAATGTGATATGGCCCCGAAAATATTCCAATGGCGATGGCATCTTTTTTCTCCACGATCGACGGCTCCAGGCCCAGGGTATCCATCAACCTCCTGGCGGGGATCAATTGCAGCCGCACCCCCTCAATCACCCGAATGTATTGATTGATGGGGCTAAAAAACTGTTCCAGCAGAAGAAACAGCGCTGCAATAGCGCCAGCCGTTGGCTTTTGGGTCAGACAGGAATACAGGATCGCTCCGACGATGAAGCCATAGCGCAACAGGTAGATGAAATTGTCGGTAGCCAATTTGACAAAATAATTTTGCCACTCCACCCGCAGCATTTTGATGTATAGCCTGATGTTTTTGAACACCTCGAATTTGTCTTTTCCAAATGCCTTGATGGTTTTGATGCCAGCGAACCACTCCTGCAATCCCGCCAGGAAGCTCTGGCTTTTCTCCCGATACTTGAAATCGATACGGCGCTGGACGTTGTACAACAGATGAATGCCCCAGATGTACGGGATGCAGAAGATGATCAGCGCCAGGCCGATGGAAGCGCTAATGGTGACCGAAATGGTGATGATGATCAACAGCAATCTGGCGGTCACTCGAATAATTAAATCCACCGATTGAGTGACCATGGCCAGCACGGCATCCACATCGTTGCCGACGAACGGCTGCGTTTGTCCCTTGGCCGAACCTGCGGTTTCAAACAACACGCCAAGGATGGCGAGATTAGCAAAACCAGGATCGAACGTCGTCCCCAGTCGATAGATATGCTCGCCGACTGGTCGTTTCTGGAAAAAGCTCAATGGCAAACTGAGCGCATGTTTGAACACGTGCATTCCGAGATTGATGCCCAGCTTCATCGAGACCACGAATTTGATCAATTCCAGGATGCCGTTGCAGGAAAGATAGAGTACGATCTGACTGATCAAAATGATCAGCAGGATCCGAAACATGTGCCAATCCTGCTGCCCCAGCACCTGGTCGATGAATTTTCTGATGACCAACGGCAGCACGATGGTGTTGATGTCCAGCACGGTCAACATCACCGCCAGTAGCAGCATCAGCAGTACCTTGTCCCAGATCGGGAGCAGGTAGCGGATGAAGTAGAGAAAGATTTTCCAGTCGGTCTGTTTTTCGTGATTCATTTTAGTTGATCGTTCGGCCGTTGGGTAATTAGGTAATTGGGTAACTGGGTAATTGGATAGCGAAACAATCCTTGGTCTCGGAATTGAAAGGTCACAGAAAAAAGCTCAACACTGCGCCATGCCCCATGCGCCATGCAGTCCAACCCATGCAACACTATCACCTAATTACCTAATTAGCGCCTGAAAGAAAGCTCACCTTCTTGTCATTTCGACCGAAAGGAGAAATCTTTAAATCCAACAATCTCTATGTCACCAGATTCCTCGCTTCGTTCGGAATGACACTTTTACTTCAAATTCAATGGTTTTTGTTCAAGCACTAATTACCTAATTACCCAATTACCTAACCTGCCCTTCATAAAATTTATAATAAATCCCCCGCTTCTGAATCAACTCCTCGTGTTTCCCCCGCTCAACGATCTCCCCGTGATCGAGCACCAGAATTTCATCGGCATCGGCAATCAACTTGATGCGATGGGAGATGATGATGGTCGGGATGTCTTTGAAATTTTGCCTCAACGTTTCGATGATGGCATCCTCGGTGGCGATGTCCAATGACGACGTCGCCTCATCCAGTAGTAGCAGCCTGGGCTTTTTGATCAACGCACGGGCAATAGCGATGCGCTGTTTCTGTCCGCCAGAGAGATTGGCGCCCTCGGCCACATCCATGTCGTAACCGCCTGGCATCTGCATGATGTCATCGTGAATACCTGCCGCTTTCGCTGCTTGAATCACCTCATCGTCCGTGGCATCAGGTCGGGCGTAGCGGATGTTGTCCCGAATCGTGCCGCCGAACAGAAACGTGTCCTGCAAAATCACACCCGTCTGCTCCAGCACCGATTTCATGTTGATCTGCTTCAGATTTTCATGGTCGATTTTGATTGCGCCGTTGTTTGGATCGTAAAGCCGTAATGCCAGGTTAGCGATGGTGCTTTTGCCAGCCCCACTGGCGCCGATGATAGCCAGTTTCTTGCCTGGCTCTAATTTAAAAGAGATATTTTTCAGGATCGGAAAGCCTGGTTGATAGGCAAAATTAACATTATTGAATTCCAGATCTCCCTTGAGATTATCTATCTTTTTGGCAGCCTCTGGTTCAGTGATTTCGGGTTGAATATCCAGCGTCTCGAAGAAGCGCTGCGCAGGCACGGTGTAAAGACGCAGCTTCTGAAAGAAACTGAAGGTGAGATCCAGAAAATAGAGCATCTGGCGGGAGAAGATCACGATACTGAACCAGGTAACAACGGGAATTTTCCCTTTCAGCGCAAAGTAAGCGAAGAACGGCAGTGAAAGCGGCCACAAAATATGCACGGGCGACGTCCGAACCTGATCGGCCACCAGTGTTTGCATGAGGTAGGCAGACTGGGTTGATTTTAAATAATTGACCAGCGCCCGATAATAGCGCCGTACCGTGTATTTCACCCGATCGAACGCCTTGATCACCCGAATGCCAGCAATGCTATCCCGCAGCACGGCGGTCATTTCCTGAGCCCTGGCTCGCTTTCGATAATCCAATCGACGGACGGTAGTATACAGCACGTGTACCAGAAAGTAAATCGGAATCAAAACCAGCGCAAGGTAGAAGAGAATCTCAGGCCCTGCCACAGAGATGAGATACGCCATCAAAATCGTCTGATAGACGCTGGAGATCAGCATGGGGAAGCCGCTCATGGGATTGTTGAACAGCGGGATGAACGAGTCGATATCGACATTGGCCCGATAGATGTGCTCGCCAACGGGACGGGTTTGGTAGAAACTCAGCGAGAGCGATTCGAGATGGCGATAGAGTACCTGCCTGAACTTCAGCGATAATTTTAGACCGATGTACCAGTTCAGCGTATTCAATAGGCTTTCGAAAATAACATAGCGAAATAAAAAAGCAGGCAGCAGCATCAGCAGGCAGAATTTCAGGTAATCGGCGGTTCGGCCTGCTCCAATAAAAAGGGGCAACTTCGAGAGCAACAGAATCGGCAACGCATGGATCGTCCCCTGGATGAATTGCAGCAAAATCACCAATAGGTATTTGTCCCAATAGGGGATGACGTACCTGAATAGCTTGATGAGAAGTTTGGTCTGTGTATGTTTGCCGATCGCTGTCAATTAAGCCTCTCTAAATTTCTAGTGCATGGGGCATGGTGCTTGGAGCAAGGAGCTTAGAGCTTAGTGCCTGTTGCTCCATCTGCGTAGATAATGAATATATCACAATAGAGTATTTCTGAAGTTGGAGATTTTTCGGCTTTCGATTGATAGTTTGTCGTATAGTTTTTCTTTCGTTTCGATTGAAATCAGATTGCGCATGAGCAAAATGACAAGAATATTGGCGCACTCGAAGGTCGATCGTCTGGCAACATTCAGAAAGTGAGCAAATTCTTTGTTTGAGTAGGACCCAGAGCCCTCGGATATATTATTGCACATGCTCATTCCTGAATCCCGAAGTTGTTCGGCAAAGCTATAAAGGTGCTTTGCTGCCAACTCATCAGCAATATTAAATAATTCATTGGCGATCTCAATCGCCAGCTTCCAAATTTCCAGGTCCTCGAATCGAAATTTGGCCATTTTGAACTCCTTTTTGAGTTGAGTGAGTTAAGTAGCTGAGTAAGTCTAATGCGATAAATGAAATTGTCTATCCCGTGCACGCAATGCCCCATGCGCCAAGCCCCAAGCCCTAGGCCAAAGTCACCTCTATCAACCTCGGATAATACTCCTCGAACTCCACACATGTTAAATAAATCACCCTCCCATTTTCCTTCGCCAATTCTGGATGTTCCTTTCCCGCATAAACCAATGGGCCATTATAGACCAGCGGATTGCGCAGCGGCGCTTTTGGTATCCACAATACGGTGGGCTCGCTCCACGGTCCCCAGGGATGCGGGGCTGTTCGGCCCACGACCTTACCCGTCGTTTCCCATGAATGGACCGCCAAATAGCAGCCCAGATAGGCGTTATATGAGACCGACAGCTCGGTCGGCATGCCCTCCATGATCGAAATGGCCTTGCTTCGATCCACGCTCCACTCGGGTTTCGAGGAAATCAGATATTCATAATAGGAGATGTACCCCAGGCTATCGAAGGGCACTCGTGCCAGAGCGCAATAGTGCTTCCAGTCTTTGTAATACGAGCCATAGACGTAAACGAAACCTTCCGCCTTCACGGGCAAGACCGCCACGCCGAATAGCGGTTCATCTTGATGCCAGAAAATGGGTGAACCTTGATCTACAACCCGCTGAAATATTAGCTCAGGATAATTGGCCACGGTCATGCCACTCCCCTCGACAGCGAATTTATATGGCCACTGGCCTTCGGGCAGAATTTTGACTCGAATATAGTACAGATAGACTTTTCCATCGATGCAACAGCCGTGCATTGGCCAGATGCGATGAACGGATGGATCCTCGTCGGGCGATAATGGAACAAGTTGGCGCAGCTCGCCCGTTGCATCGGTCACATACGAAAAGTCAGTCAAGCCCGTGGCCGCATCTTTTGAGCGACAAATCAAACCCGTGTTATTCGGCATCCGCTCGATGAGCCGTCGGCCCATTTCATCGAAGCTCCCCACAAAAGTATCGCCGAAAACCCAGAGTGCCTCTCGATCGTTGATCGGGATGGAATACGCTCCATCCTGGCCGATCATTTTGACGTTGTTTTCGGTGAAGAGCAGTCCCAGATCACGGGTGCTGGCAACTTTGAGCATCTTGGAGCCTTTCGGAAAATCCAAAATTCAAATATTAATGATTCAAACTTCTTGAAAACCAAACATGCAAGCGATCAAATTTTGTTCTGCTTCTTAGTTTCCATTTAGTCGATAATTGTGATTGACATTTCCAAAAAAAATAATTATATTATGATCACAAAAGATCAAAAAAAATGCAGAATGAATGGTGCATTATGGAAAAAAATCACATCCAAATCACCCCTGGCATTTGCGGAGGAAAACCGCACATTTCGGGACATCGGATTCGAGTCCAGGACATTGTGATCTGGCATGAAAAAATGGGACTTTCGGCCGATGAAATTTTGCTTCATTTTCCCAGTCTCACATTTTCCGACATTTATGCTGCTTTGACCTACTATTTTGATCACAAGGAACAGATCGATAACGACATCAGAGAAGAGGAAAAATTTTCAGAATCATTTCTCAAAAGACATCCTTCAAAGTTAAAATCGAAATTGAAGGAAGCGTATGTCTGAAAAAATTCGTTTTCATCTCGATGAAAATGTTTCAACTGCTATTGCGCGAAGCTTGAGAAAACGTGGCATAGATGTCACCACAACCCCTGAGCTAAATCTGATACAAGCAACCGATGAAGATCAATTAGATTTTGCTCGAAAACAAGGTCGAGTACTGGTTACGCACGATAGCGACTTTCTTCGATTGCATGACCAAGGTTTTCCTCATTGTGGAATTGTTTTTTGCCGATTAGGATCGAAGAGCATCGGCCAGATGATCAAATCTTTGATTCTAATTTATGAAATTTTAGAACCCGCAGAGATGATGAATTGTATTGAATTCCTTTAACAGCTGCCTCATTTTTTTAAAAGCATAATCTCCACCGTGATAATTTTCTTATGCCCCACCTCCATCTCGACAATCCCATTTTCGCCAACCGCCAATTCCCTCTCCCGCTCTTCATTCAAATTGGTCTGCCACGCTTGTTGGATCGGCTGCCAGAACTTGATCCGTCCTTGAACTTCTCGCTCGGTCGGATTGAAAAAGCGAACGATGATCGAATCCCGAGTTTCACACTTTTTCACGGCGCTGAGGACCAGTTCTTCAGGCTCGATCTTGAGGAACTGCAATGCTTTGGGCAATTGCCCAGGCGATGGACCGCATTGGACCAATCGCAGCGGCGTGAAATGGCAATAAGTTTGCTCGAACACCCCGCCGCTCTCCCAGTTCCCTTCATGCGGATATAAAGCATAGGCGCAGGTATGCTTGCCCAGGCACTGGCTGCCAATTTGCTCCAATCGTTCGACTCGCTCGGGCGGCAACCCGACTTTGGGATAACGCAATCCCTTTACCAGCGTCAGTATCATGGTGCGGGGCTCGTTATCCTGAACCTCGTATTCCACCAGCCCATGGCTGATCACGGCCAATCCGCCTTGACCATCGGACATATCGAAAAATGACAGATGGGGCTGCGTTCCTGTCGCAGGCTCGACCCAATCTCGGGTGTCAGGCAATTCGATGGTTCGGGTCACCACATCAAAAGCGGTCTCCACAGCAACGGTTTTGGAATTCACGCCACTGGGGAAGCAGACCCGCAACCGATGATCCAAGGCCTGATTGTCGAACGTTGTGACAATATCCAGCCGAGGGCTGCCCTTACGCAAGGTGATGAGCGAAGTGATTGGCAACGGCACCAGTTCATCGCTGCGCCGATGTTTGCCATCGACCAGGCATTTCGGCACGTGCATTTCCAGCTCGACTTTGAAGGTGGTCTGGAGCTCGCCATCCTCTGCAATCGAAATTCGGGCGGCGCAGCCCAATGATGTATATTTCGGATTTACCAGCGGCGAAATTCGGGTCCAGGGATCGCCTGCTTCGGCATCTTCTTCAAAAAAGTGGCAATTGGCGAACAGCCGATTTGTGGGCTTGTACGTCAGATCGAACGTGCCATTGGGATGGAATTCCACCCGCAGAAATTCGTTTTCCATCACGTTATTGGCCGTGAGCATCGAGCCGTAATTGACCAACTCGCCCGTTTTGGAGCGAACGATGAGAGTGCGATAGCCACAAGCTGGAATTTTGGCCGCTTCGAAAGCAAATTTGAAGCGACGGGTGTAAAATGGCGACGGAATATCGTACGGATTCATCACCAGCGAGCCCCACTCCTTGCGATCCTGCAACTGGAAAGGGACAGCCCGCTTGGTCTCGGCATCGAAAATCTCCAGCGACTTGTTCTTCGGCTCGGCGGGAAAATCCACCTCCACCTCGACGATCTCGGTCCGCACATAATTCAGCGGATTGAAGGCGATGATCCCAATATCCGTTTTGGCCGCATCCGACAAATCGATTTGCTTCGCAATCGTCGCAAAGGCGTTGTTGGTCACTGCCTCGCCGATCTGCTTCACCTGATCCCAGCGATAGCGCATGTCGTCATGAATCTGATCCAGGCTCACGCCCGTGATGCTGTCGTGGGGATGGTTGCTGAGCAGATATTTCCAGGCCAGCTCAAGATACCGAGCAGGATACTCCTGTCCCAGCACCAACGCAAACGCCGAAAACGGCTCAGCCCATTTTTCCAACAGGGTCTGCATTCTGGCATTGATCTGCTTCTGATAGAGTCGGGTGGACATCTGGTCTTTCAAAAAGCGATTGAACCAATTGTCCTTGCTGGGATGGCGGCGCTCGCCTTTGAGCACCGTCAATTTCGACCAATCCACCGCCTGCTTGATCTTTTCCACCACAGCGGGAAACGAGCTGTGGATATAGACATCGCCCGTGTTCTTACTATTGCAATATTCGATGACTTTGATGGTATTGGGATGGGGAAACACGCTATCCATGCCGTCCATGACGATCAGATACGACGTGGTGGCGTCAGCAGCGACATCAGCTTTGATGTTCTTAATGCCTTCGTCCAGCAGCGCTGTATTGAAATAGTTCAATGAGGTGGGTTCCAGTAGCCGATAATCCAGATCGCCTGCCTGCAGGTCACAACGGCGGAACGGTGTCATGCCCGATTCCCAGCGGTAATAGCCATCATGATAGGCGTTCTCGTACATGGTGGCTCGGAACAGATGAATCCAGAACGAAGCCCGACTGAACAGGGCGCTCAGCCGCAGGCCCAAAATTCGGGTGCCATCGGGCGCTTCCAGAATGTACTCGGTGGCGCACTCCTCTCGGGCGATGCCCCGATAGAACATCATGCCATCGATGCCGAAGCCAGCGTAGATTTGAGCGATCTGCGAAAGCTGGCCGTACGAGGTGGGTGTATAGCCGATCTTCATCACCCGTCCAAATTCTGCGGCAATTTTATGCCCTCGCATCAGATTCCGAATAATTGCCTCACCACTCACTGTATTCATTTCGGGCAACGTGTACCATGGGCCGACCAGCAGCCGACCTTCGGAAATATGCTTTTTCAAAACATCTCTCTTTTCGGGCCTAATCTCGAGGTAATCTTCGAGTGGAATGATCTGGGAGTCGAGATGGTAATGTTTGTAGTCAGGATATTTGTCAAACAATTCCAATAGCCAGTCCATCAATTCGACCAGATGCGTTCGTGTCTCTTGAAACGGATAGCGCCACTCTCGATCCCAATGGGTATTGGAGATGACATGAAATTCGTAGTTTTGGGGCATGCAATTTACTCCTGTTGATTGTCCTGATGTATGAATTTTTTGACCGCCAATTGCGCCAATTTTTCTAATTGAGCTAATTTAATTTTCTCCCACAGAATTGACATTTCACCGAAATGAAATTTTAATTTTGGATTCTGTGACCTTTCATTTCTGAGACCAAAAATCAATTCTGTGGGACACCATTTCTGTGGGAGAAGCATTCCCACAGAAATGAATTTTTTGACCGCTAATTTTGCCAATTTTTCGAATTACGCTAATTAAACAGCTTGTGATTCTCATAGTCAATTAGCGCAATTAGCGCTTAATTCGCATAATTGGCGGTCTCGACCTGACCGCAAATAGTATTGGTCGCAGAATTGAAAGCACTCAGAAATTTATTTTTTAATTCTGTGACCTTTCATTTCTGAGACCAAAAATCAATTCTGTGGGAGAAGCATTCCCACAGAAATGAATTTTTTGACCGCTAATTGCGCCAATTTTTCTAATTGCGCTAATTTAATTTTCTCCCACAGAATTGACATCCCACTGAAATTAAATTTTAATTTTGGATTCTGAGACCTTTCATTTCTGAGACCAAAAATCAATTCTGTGGGATACCATTTCTGTGGGAGAAGCATTTTAAAATCCAAAAGTAACGGTGAGTCGATTGACTCCTCCCATAATTTGGCCATAATCGGAAAACGAATAATCGATCGAACCATTGACGCCGATGAGCGATTGCTGCAGCCCTGCGCCGAAGGACCAATTGCCCAGATCGGCGTTTAGCCGATAGCCGCCTCGCAGGAACAGCCAATTGAAAAAGCCATATTCCAGCCCGAAGTTCATCCGTTCGGTGTTATCTGTGGGGTGAACCAGATCAATAGCCAGCGTCAGACGCTGATCTTCGAAATGGATCAAATCATCGGCCAGCCCGACCTTGAAGGCCAGCGGCATACGAAATTTATCCCGCAGCATTTTGATGTCAGGCCCAAAATGCTGGGCGCAGACCGAAATATTGAGATGGCGGAATCCCGTGAAATAGATAGCACCAATATCCAAGAGCACATTGGAAAACGAATCGTGATCCAATTGCTCTTTGACGTAGCGAATTTGACCGCCCATGGCGAGCTTGTCCGTGAAGCGTCGGGCTACGGCCAATCCAATTCCCAGATCATAAGCGCTGACCATTCGGCCCGTGCCATCCTGCGCCTGCACTGTGGTCTCCTGAAATTCGGGGACACCCATATAGAGCAGACTCAAGCCGATGGTCCCAATATTTTTGACCTGCATGGTGATGGCGGTAGCGCTGTGGGTGATATCCAGCAGCCATTTGTTGTAGGAAAAAGTGACTTCCCGCTGCGCTGCATAAGCGATGCCCGCTGGATTCCAGAAGATGGCATTAGCGCCTTTGGAAACGCCCAGCGCTGCCTCGCCCATGGCGCTCTCCTTCGCCCCAACGCCGATTTTCAGAAACTGCAATCCTGCCGTCCCCGCCTTATTGAAATCAAAACCGTAGTCCCATTGCGCTTGACCGATGCTGACTGTGGTGAGAATCAATAAAATAATGAGTTTTATTTTCATGAGAATTACTCCTACTTTTTAGGTATTTTGGTAATAGGCTAATTGGTCTGCCAATCGCCCTATCACCTATTAACCCAATTACCCAATTACCAAATTACCCATCAAACCAATCACCAACTAAAGTTACTTAATCAACACCAGCGTCCCCTTCGCATACCCCACTTCCGATTCCACAGTGTATAAATAAATGCCCGCTGCCGTTTTTTGGCGGGAGTCGGTCAATTGATCCCACACGTGCTCGCCCGAGGTGGGACTATCGTGCTCCAGCGTGCGCACCAGATCGCCGCTGGCAGTGTAAATGCGAATGGTGCACTTTGCTGGCAAATTGGTGAACACAATGGAGCTCTCCTCGCCCGCCGTGGGCAGACCAGAAACCAATCGAAATGGATTGGGGAACACGCTCACATTCAACGCATTTTCGGCAGGGGACCGAGCTGTGCGCAACGGCTGGACATTGCGATTGACCATGCCGCTCTCGTTGCCGTTCACGTCCACCGCAGTGATGGCATAAAAATAGCCCACGCCGACCTGTACCGTGTTATCTTTGTACTTCCATTTTCCCAATTCCGTATCGAAATAGCGGGTGCGATCCGTGCCCGAGATTTTGATGCCTGTGCGTTTCAACTTTTCGAATGGCCCGATGAACGACCGACTGCTGCGATAAATGTTGTAATAGGCCAGATCCTTATTGCCCGTCAGCGGATCGACCCAGTCCTCCACATCGGCGTCCCAGATGATAACCAACTCTTGCGTCGATGGCAGGACATAGTATTCAGCTTTGGGCGAAGGGGGAGCTAATGCCGCTGGAACATAATTGTTGTCGAATAGCGCTTTGGCTCGATCAATAGTCTTTTTCAACGAATCCAACCCAGCAGGCAAAAGCGACTGCGACGCCAATCCTTTCACCGCCAGATCGATCGGAATGCCATTCACCGCCTCGACGATGACGATTTTCACCGAATCCCTGGGCGAAAGATCGTACGGCCCAAATCCCTGCAGCAGAAATGGCGATAGGACATTTTCCAATTGATGCGCATCCATCAGCGTGCGGTCGCTGCCATTCAAGATGCCGTACAGCGTGGTCTCGGATTGATTGGCCAACGTGAGCCGATGGGCATTGTTGATGATCTGGGCATAATAGATCGTCGCAGGCTGAGGGCGACCATCTTTGGTGGGCGTATGATAAAGCGGGGCAAAACCCGCATAGCCAGGTGTCCGCAATTCGCCCCGCTTGTCCCAATAATTGCCGATGCTCCAATCCGTCTCGATGCTGGGCTTGTAGTCGTAAGCATAAAATAGCTTTCTGGTTTCATCATAGCCGATCAGCTCGTCATCGATATTGTCGTTGTCGCCCCAGAAGCCCTGCACCACTACATCCTGGTAGCTGGGGCGCAGCAGGTAAGGGAAGCCGAAATAGACATCGGTCAACTGATCATTCGAGCGGTTGATGCAGGTATATTCGATAATGATGAAGTCGGCGAAGGCTGGATAGCTCCAGGCCCGACTGACCCGCCACACTTCGATGCCACGGCTGGTCTTCCAGTGGGCGGTGATCTTCTCCTCAGCCTCGTTGGGATTGAAATTGGCCGAGCCGATGAAATTTTCTTCCTCTTTCATCTCGAAGAAAGTGCCCTGATCCACGTAGAGAAACGGGCCGCATTCATCCAGAAAGACCGAGCCATCGGGATTTTTGCCACCGACCCAGAAGCCACCGCCCTGGGAGTAAGATCTCTGCTCGTCCTTGTTGGGCAAAACTGCGGGACCACCTGGCCAATCCATGCTGGGATAATATTGAAAACTCGAAAACACGCCACCGATCTGGCCATTATCCTTCATCGTCTCCCAGAGCCGACCCCGATCGTGGATTTTGAACAGCGGCTCACGGTATTGAGCCAAAACCATTTTGCTCAAAATCAAAGGGATTAGGATTAAGAAAAAAAGAATCAATATTCGTTTCATCGTTAGCTCCATAGTTAAAGCGCCAAACGTGACCGTCATCCGCCAGTTGGCGGATAACGGTCACGTTTTTGATTATTTAAAATTATATTTCACCCCCACCAAAACGTTCCTCGGTTCGTAATAGATCATGTAACTGATGTCGTAGCCATCGGAGTCGATCAGCGTGGGCTTGCCTGTCTCGACAAATTTTTCCAAAGCCCCGCCGTCGTAGGGATAGGGATGACCATACGCTTTGATGTTTTTCTGGTTGAACAAATTGGTGATTCTGGTGTACAGCGTGAACGTATGATCACCAAACGTCACATATTTATCGAATTTCAAATCCCAGGTCTGGCGGGCAGGGAAGCGATGGTTGTCCAGCAGATCAGGCGGATCATCAGGCTCGAGATAAGTGAATGCCTGGCCACTGACGTAGGTATAGAGCAAGCTCAGATCACTGTTCCCGAATAGCAGGCTAACCAATGGAATTTGCCACTGTTTTGGATATTGGAGATAAAAATTAGCCCGCAAGATATGGGGACGGCTGTAACTGTTTTCCGTGGGCAGCCGATCGGAGGCCTCCACGTACCACTGATAGGTGACCTTGCCGTCTTTATCGATGTTGACCCGCGCTGGTGTAGCAGTGCCGTGGGTGCTTTTTGAAAAACTGTAATTGAGATTTATAATAAGATTGTTGCTGAATAATGTTTTCAGGCCTAGCTCGACCCCACGGGCGTCGCCATAATCTCCACTAAAATGAGTGGAAAAAGGCAAATTAGAAGTTCGACCATAAGGATCGACGCCATAAACCAAATCACGCAGAAACCCAGGCCGCTCATGCTGATCGAAAATGTCCTTATAAAAACCGGTAATATTAAGCACGGCCAATTGCTTAAAGTGATGCTTTATTCCCATTTCAAATTGAATTGTTTTCTCTGGTTTGAGAGGTTCGAGCGTCATATTAATTACCCGTTCTGGATCTGTATTATTTGGCCCTGGGGGCGGCGAATTTTTAATGAACGGGACTGGACGAAAATAGCTCAACTCAAATTGTGCATTGAGTGGCGGCATCTGATAGAAATGGCCATAGCTAAAATGAAATACAGAATTCTCAGTGATCGGGAAAGAAATCCCTAATCTGGGGTTGAGTGAATGAAACGGTTTGACAGGCTTGCGCGGCTTCGCAAGGACATTTTCAAAACTCCATTTCCTATGTCCCAGCGTATCTAACCCATCGGCATCTGGATCAGCTAAAGGGTTATACGCTGGATCCAGCGAAGGATTCCAGACAAAACTATCTTTGGTAAACCAATCACGATTGCCATTAAAGTAATCGTAACGGATTCCCAAATTGAGAATCATACTCTCGAACTCCATCTTATCCTGCACATAAAGTCCCAATTGCAAAGGATGAAATGTTTCATTCAACCCGCGGAGGCGCCAATCCTTTAAATCATCGCTAAACGATGACAACACCCAACTATCTTCGGCATAGGTATGGTAATAAAATTCAAAACCAGTTTTCAGCAAATTATTTGTGTTGGCTTGCCAATTAAAATTGCCACAAAAGGACAAATAGCTGGTCCGATTATTGGCGTAAGGGCTGAACAAATGAGCAATAAAGGGCTCGGATTCGAAATCATCGTAATAATGCCAGCCCCACACATCGGGCTTTTTGCTTTCGCCCAGTACCCGGTACGGACTGGGACGCTCTTTTTGCAAAAAACTATAGGAACTAAGTTTGAGCTCGTAGAACATCTCAGGTTTTAGAACGTGGGTCAGCGACAGTCGTCCTTGGTAAACGTAATTATCTAATATTGAGCCATAGCCGCGATAGTACTTCGCACGCAAGGGAAACGACTCTTCTGCATTGGTAGCATGGGCATCATGGTTATACATGGCGCCATATTTGATGTTCCGGTTGGATGATACGGCGTACTTGCCGCTGAGATTGAAATTGATGATTCGGCGCATAGCCCGCGGCCTCGGTAATTCATATGGTAATTGCTGATGCCACCCTGTCAGAAAAAACGTCATTTTTTTGATCTCGCTCCCAATAATCGGCAGAAACGATCCTGGCACTGGACCTCCAAATGAGAAACGAAAGTCTTGCTCAGCATAATTTCGATAATCGTAAACTTGCATCTGCCGCTCAGGCGTCCACCATTTTGGATCCAAGTAGGCCTGACCAGTCACACTGTCGATTAGCGTATGTCGAATGAATTCGATATTCTTATTTCGATCGTAAAGATAAGTCCCAAAATGGCGCTGATGAGGTGGGCCATATTGATAATCTGCCGAAAAAGTGTAGAACGGACTTCCCTCTTTGGTAATTACATTCACGATGCCTGACTGCGCTTGGCCATATTCAGCGTTGAAGCCACCAGTGATGACCTGAATTTCTTTCACAGCCTCTTGGTTTATCTGAGTAAATGAACCACCTGCGTCAGCTTTCGCATCGATCAATGCAGCAGCACGACTGCCATCTACAAACCAAATTACCTGATCCTGACTGCCGCCTCGAATCGAATAGCGCTTCTCGCCCCGACCTGTTCCAGATAAATTTCCTTCAACGGGAATCGGATCGAAAAACACGCCCGTTTGGAGGTTGACGGCCTCGGTGACTCTGGTGGCAATGGATCGTTGCATCTCATCATACGCTACCACCTCCTGGCTGGTCGTCAGGTCTTTTTGAATCACAGGCCGTTCGGCCACCACCACTACGGTCTCGCCCAGGTCCAGCACCTCTTGATCCAACTCCACATCGATGCTGGTGGTCTGGTCGATGCTCACCCTGACATTTTTGATCTCCGCCGTTCGGTAGCCCATCATGGTGATCTTGAGCGTGTAGCTGCCTGGCGGCACATTCAGAATGAAGTACCTGCCCTGCATATTCGAAGCCGCCCCAAGCTGAGTGCCGAGGATGATGATATTAACCCCAGGCAGTGGCTCCCCCGTCTTTTTGTCTTTGATCACCCCTGCTATTTTGCCAGAAGTACCCGCTAAAAGCAACGGGGACAGAACAGCGACAAGACAGATGGAGCAAATTATCGGTACAAGTCTGCCTTTGAACTTTTGCATGGCTTTCTCCTAATCAATTTCTTAATGGCCTTAAAAGGAAAATCAGCACTGATGCCGTCGCTCCGAGCGATGGCATCAGTTGAAATTCTACTATCGTTCCCCCCTTTGAAGGGGGGCCAGGGGGGATGTCCATATCTTCCAATTCAACTATTTCATTAATCTGACCAAGTCTTCATAATTAAAAAGGTTTTTTAGTCAATCATCCTGCTATCAATCATCCTGCTATCTGGACTTTTGAGAGCCAATTTCTATGGCAGAATAATTTGTAGCAGGATAATTAAAAAGAATTTTGAGTCAATCATCCTGCTATCAATTATTCTGCTATCAATCATCCTGCTATCTGGACTTTTGTGAGTCGATTTTTATGGCAGGATAATTTTTAGCAGCATAATACTACTTGGTCAGACTCGATTTTAACATCCTCCTCAATGCACCTTCAAAGGGGGACTTGCTATCGTTCCCCCCTTTGAAGGGGGGCCAGGGGGGATGTTGCTTAGCACAGAATCGATTAATATTGAACATTCTAGCTAATTCTACTTAGTCAGATTAGTGAAAACCGTTAACAAATGCACATCATTTCGAGCGAAGAGAGAAATTTGTTGATGAAACCACCCAATCTTGAAATATACAGATTCCTCACCCCACTTCGTTTCGTTCGGAATGAAATCATTCAGCTAAATCTGACTAATCATAACTAAGTATCGATAATTTTTAGTAGCACATTCTTCAAACAATGATTCTGCCATCAATTATCCTGCCTTTAATCATCCTGCTATCAATCATCCTGCTTTCAATCATTCTGCTGTAATTCATTCAGACATCCAATACCCAGCCTCATCTTTTGCCTAAAAATCCAATCCTGGATTTTTCATAACAAACAATCCTCACCCTGTCCATCAATCCCGACGGCAGGATTTTTCCCCAATTTTCTCCCAATCGATATGGCCGAGATTGCAGCGCATAATGATTGGCGGGCGTGTTGGTGATTCTTAGCTCAATCT
This sequence comes from candidate division KSB1 bacterium, assembly GCA_034506395.1. NCBI lineage: Bacteria > Pseudomonadati > Candidatus Zhuqueibacterota bacterium. Next base: position 22,514 of record JAPDPQ010000026.1, read on the forward strand.
GGTTTGAACCTGGTTTCAAATAATCGGTGACATCAAAATCGAATGGCGGCCAGCAGCGCTCGCCCACTTTAACGCCGTTCAGCCAGAGCTCGAAGATGTCCTTCACCGCCCCCAGTTGCAAAATGAGCTTGCTGTTCTTTTTGAAAAGAGATTTATCGATAAAAAATGTTTGAGAATAAACGCCTGTGCCAGAGAAATAGGGATGAGCTGGCGCAATGGCTGAGCCATTCGGCTGGGCCAACTTTTGCTCTTCCGTCCAACTGCCCGAACGGCGGATTTCAGCGGGAAAGGAATGGTCTGCTGGCTCGAACTGCCAAAGATCCATTAGCTCGACTGAATCGGGCGGATCGGCCGAAAATCGCTGCTCGAATTCCTGTCCCCGCCAGAATAGGGCGATGTAATTCTCCCCTGCTCCAGTCGGCAACGCAGAGACAAAAAGTGAATCGCCCCTAATTTCGAGACTTTCCATGTCCATATTGGTTGCCACGACATGGGGCCTCTCTTTCGAATTTTGATTGAAGACGATCAGCGCCGAACCATAGCGAGCCAGCTCCAGGGGCACAATTGTTCGATTTTCATCTCGCTGAAATTGGATTGCATCCGAGATTGTCCCATCTTCTGGATTCCAGATCTGCGGATGGCCGTCATTTAAAAACGATGCTTGGATTCTCACTGGAGAACTATCGCTATTGGCAATGAAATAAATATCTCGCCCATCTTTGATTTTGTGAATGAAGCTGATGTGTTCGTGGGGCGAATCCAGCCGAAGGTCGGGGATCAGCAATTGTTCGATCAACGCCAGGAGGGAATCGAGATTATTTTGAATAAAAAAGGCCTGGCCGCCGTTTGGGTTACTGTTCGGGCCAGCGGGATTCTTCCAGATGGTTTCGGCAATGGTAGCTAAATCTTTTCCATTGGGAGTAACCTGCGGCAATTGACCATAAACGATGAGCTTGCCGCCTTGTTCATAAAATTTTTTGAGCTTGAGCAGCGCCGATTCGGATAAAATTTTGGCGTGCGGTACAATGACCAGTTCATGATCGATCCAAATATCCGATTGTTCCTTGCGCAACACCACTTTTTTGCCAGCCGTTCTGATGGTGGCTTTTTCCACTGCTCGCTCATTCATGTATTCAAAATCCCATTGATGGCTCAGCAGAAAATTTGACATTTGGATAAACGAGCGATCCAACTGATCCACGGCTGCTTCGTTCAGCGGGGTCAATTCCGCCTGGGCATTTTTATTGGGATAAAATATGGCAATCGGCGCTACGGTCCTTCCGTCTGAAAGCAGGCACGATAGCCGCTGCACATAGCTAGAGTAATGGGGCAAATACGGCCAGAGCGTATTTTGAACGAACAGCGACGGGGGAATTTCAAAGCGCCAATCGCCTTCGCTGGCAAAATAGAACGAGCTGAGCAGCAGCCGATTGACGCCCCGTGCAAACAGCCAATTGGTGATCCCCTTCATCTTCTCCAGCGTCACATCCCAGCCGTATGCGCCAAAGACCTCGCAATAGACGTCCTGCTTGCCAAAACTGTGAGCAGCCGAGGCGGCGAGCTTGGGCGTGATGCGACTTCGGTCCCATGAATAGACATCATCACACCCAGGCAGATGCGAGTATTCCATGGCCTTGAAGTAATCGCCCTGCATGAGCGTGGCATATTTCATCGTCTCCTCATGGGCGGGCTGAATGTTCAGCTTGATCTGGTGCGCCTCGCACCAATCGTGCAGTGGCTTGAAATAGGACTCCTGCAACAGATCGGAGAGCACATCATAAAAATCGATCCGAATTTGAGCCGTCTTTTCTCCGACGTCATGCCACAGGGCAGGAAGATATTTTTTCAGATTATAATTTTTTCGAGACTGGAACTCTGCCAGATAATTAGGCGTCCAGGCGATGCTTTCGGGATCGAGCAGGAACGCCTTCAAATTGCAATAGCAACCAGGCTCATCGGTGATGATGGCTTTGATCACGCTGCCGAAATATTTGGGCATTATTTGATAATACTGATCGTGCGTCAGAGCGATAAATTTTTTCGCCACCTCGGGATTCAGCAGGTCCACGTACTCCCGCTCCAGAAAAGTGGGCTTGAAGCTGCACGGTTGCATCGAATAGATGAACAGGGACCAATCGCCTGCGGGCACATCCCAGGAGAAATGGCTGCCATCGAAATAGGCGGTGAGGTCCATTAGGCTGGATTCGTCAATGATCTGATTTTTGAACTGCGCTGCAACAATGGCCACTGGCTCGGACTGAATTTCAAAAGTGATCTTCTGATTGCCGTTCACTCGCTGTTCGGTTTGAGAAAGGCATCTGGCCTTCAATTCAGGGTTGGCGTCCAACACCTTTCCACCCGCATGGCCACTGGGCCAGCGGATTTCATCGTACAGCCAGATTTCCAGCCCAAGCTCTCCCGCAATCTGGCAGGCATATTTGACTTTGTCGAACCATTCCTCCGAAAGATAGTCAATCGCCAGTCCTTCCCAGGCCAGGATGCAGACGCTGCCGACCGTGTTGCTGCGCTTCATTGCCTCCAGTTGCGCTTTGATCTGATCAGATTCGATGCGACCGTTCCAGAACCAGTAAACGGTGGGGAGATAGGCGGATGGTGGATTTTTGAATTGCTGATGAAACCTGGCGGATTGATTTATAGTTGAGATTTTGCATCCGATGATAAAAAAGAGGATAATGAAAAATATACCGATGAAATTGAAAATCGAATAGTAAAAGAGATTGGATTTTTCTTTCGAATTAAATTTCATTGACTGCTTTTAAATATATAATCATTTATTTTTCTCCAACGGATAGGAACGAGCCAACGGATTTTTATCAGTTGGTTTTATCTATCAGTTGGGAGAAAACCAATTTATTCCAATCCTTGCATGGGAGAACGAAAAACCAAGATACTCTCTCCCACAGAAATGGTTTTTAATCTTGATGACTTTTAATTTAGAAATCTGCAAAATAAAAATTTTGTTGTCATTCCGAACGGATCCGCCAACTGGCGGAGGAGTGAGGAATCTGTATGTCTGCAGTAATCAATTTATCAACCAGATTCCTCTCCACCAGATAGCCTTAATGCAGGACTGATTCCATCGCTCTAAGCGATGGAATCAGTTCAGACACTGGCCCTTACCATCAAATGATGCTCAAAAATGTTAAAACCGTTAAAACGGTTATTGAGATCGATACGAGTTTGTCATGGACGCCCGAATTAATTCGGGCGTTTATGACAAATTAAACAGAGTTGCTGACCGCTTCAGCGGTCTCTGAGAAAAAATATCTTCTATGGATGCTAATAGCCATTTGGCGGATCGCTCAGAATAACCTTTCTCTCTTTGGTTGACGCTTATGGCCAACTGGCGGTTCGTAATGACAATTGTGATACTGATTCCATCGCTCTCAAGCGATGGAATTAATTCAGAGTTATCGAAAAAGATCAAAAGAAACATCCGTTGGCGAAAGTTTATAAATAAAATCACTGCAACAATAACATCTTCTTGCTCTCACCATCTCGGTCGATCTGAATTCGATAGAAATAAATCCCCGAACCCACATCTTCTCCCAACTCATTTTTTCCATCCCAGACCGCCGAATGAATGCCAGCATTTAAATTTTCATGGATCAGCGTCCTCATCTCCTGCCCCAACACATTATAGATTTTTAGGACGACGTGTGAGCTTCGATCCAACTGGAATTCAATTCGGGTCGTTGCATTAAAGGGATTGGGATAATTCTGGCTCAGTGCGAACAATGTGGGCAGCTCACTTTTTTTTTCGACTCTGGTCACCTGCTCGTTCAGTTCTAGCGTGATGAATCGTGGTCGATAAATATCGGCATTGGAAAAGTGATCCCAAAAATTGAACGTGTTGACGTTGTAACTGATCAGCAATTTTCCTGGCTGAGAAAGATGGGGATGGGCTTTGGCGTTGTACACCAGGATGTACGGATCTTCCAGCACCTCGGGGCAGTTCCAAATTTCCCTGTAAAAATGAAATGGGCCAATGGGACTATCGCCAATGCGGAATCCCACCTGATCCCCAAACTGGAATACCAGAATGAATTTTCCATTATCCAGCGGCGAAACGCTGAACTCCTGGGAAATGCCATTGGTAATCGGAGCACAATTTGCAATTTCCGATCCCCAGGCTGAACCATCCCAATATTGCCACCTGGAAAAGTCATCTATTTCATCGGGCAACACTCGGGCAGCGACCAGATCTTTCTTGCTGGAGCTACTTCGGGGGCCATAAACGTAGAGATAGCCATCGGGATTGGGATTGCCCGCCGCTTCCGTCATCGGCATCACAGCCTGGCCCAGGACGATCTCCCAGCCCTCGGCTTCATTTTTACAAAACAGCGGCGTATCGAGCTGCTGGCAGTCCCGAACGCTATCCGAAGCATCGAGGGTGAATTCGAGCAAGTTGACGCCAACGATCTTAAAATTGAAAATGCCACCGCCGCTGCCTGAATTCAAGCGCAAAGCAAAGACATAAATTTTGTCCTGAATCGCCACCCCATCCATCAGCCAGTACCAATCGCCTGGCTGGGCGTTTGGCGTTTCTGGGACAAACACCGATTGTGGCTGTCCGCTGGAATTGGTTCGCCAGAAAAATTGGATTCTCTGGGGATCGGGTTGGTTGCCATGCAAAACCGCATACGTGTTATTGACCATCTTGGTGTCTTTGCGCTGATTGTTGGCATCCACTTTGCCGATGAAGGTATCGCTGAAGACCAGCAGGGTTCGTTCGTTGCTCGGATCAGCATGAGTCTCCACGCCCGACAGCGGAATGGAATAAATGCCATCGGCGCCTGTCCAGCCCGAGGTTCGATCCAGCAGCGCATCCCAATCAGCAGCTCGCTCAACCCCGAACGGCAGCACGACCTGTCCCGAGTCGGGCACGCCAATGGGATGAGGATAGGACAGCGGCGCCCAGGACGGATCGTTGCCGATCAGCCCACCCGTAGCTTTGGTGATCAGATAGGCCAGCTTGAAATGACCTTCATTTTGTCCGACCTGCAATCGGACATCGGCTGTGACAGTAATCGGATTTTGATAGGTGTAGCCTGTATCAGAAGTCAATCCGATCCATTTCATGTTCAAGCCAAAGGCGGCGGCGGGATAATGGGCTTCCACGGAATCGGCCCAGGTCGGCGCCAACTCCATTGTCCCAGTCCCAAGATCACCCTTGTATTCGGCTGAAATGAAAGACCAGTCCTCTGGGATTAAAATGGCCAATACTCCCTTGTGGGGATTGGGCTCGGGAACAATATTATCGAAAACAGTAACGGAAATGGCGATGGTTTCACCAGGTTGGGCGCTGCGAGGCTGGTTGATTTCAACAAATCGGCATTGCGCCAGAAGAAAAAACAAAAAAAGAAGCGCTGATTTTACTTTGGTTTTCATTCAAGCAAATAATCAAGAATACAAAGAAGAAAAATGGATTAAGAATTTATTCAAATTGATCATCAATGTCAACAAGAAAATTTTGATCCTGGCAATTTGTTAGAGCTCCAAATAGGTTAACTCAAGAGGTCATGGCAATAGCAATTGGCGAAACAATTGGTTACTTTTGGTGACACTATCCATGAAAAATTGGCTAATGCAATAGAGTTTCATGTCGACGGCACATGGAATGGATAAAGGGATAACTGCCTTGAATCAGCACCATAAAACCGCCAATTTTGCAAGAATCTAGACCAAATCCCCCAATCTGAAATGAGGTAAAATAGCGCTAAATGGCATCATTGTTGACATAAATTATCCATTCATTCCCAATCAGTTTTCTTTCTCATAGGTTTCGATGTTATTGTGAAAAACTTTTAGCGCGAGAGAGAATGATTTAATCGAGAAACTTTGGTTAAGATTTACGAGCTATGGTCGTGATCCAAGGTGCATCAGCGCGCGGGTCACAACCTCTGGATTCACCTTTTTCAATGCCTCGATCTGTTTAATAACTGCTGGCATGATCTCTTTTAAATGTTGCAATTCAGTCAATGCTTGTTCTGGATGAATGCTGATTCGATTGCCAGTCTGGGCTGCTTCGATTAAAATATCAGGCGACCATTCCTGTGGCCAAAGGCTATTGAGCAGCGGCATAATGCGCCGCAAGCGCGCCAGTTTACCAGGCACGCCCTGGATCAGTTTCGCTTGCTCTTGGGAAATGGAGGGGAAGCCCACCACAATTACCACTTTTTCAGTTACCCGATACGGTGGCAGAAAAATATGGAGCTGCAATTTGTTACCATCGTACCGCCATCCCACTTTCGCCGTTCCGTCAGCATCGTAGGCAATCAGATGTCTATTACAAGTAACCGTTGTTGGCGGCAGGACAAATGGTATTCGGATTTCGTAACAACGTTCAGATGGCATATTTGGAAATTGACCTTCCACTGATAGGATCTCCAATTGCAACTGATCCTGCTGGTTCCAAGAGAATTGGATCGGTGTCCAGGAGCAAATGTTATCTTTGTAGCCCAGCGTATTCCCTTCATCTTCATAGACTCGTGTAAAACCAGATTGACCTCTGAAAACGGCTAGGACCAGCGGATCCACCATGGTTTCAATCGCGGCTTTTTTTTGTGTCTGGAGCGGGATAATGGCGCCCGCCTTGACATACACAGGTATCTCATCTAACGCAAATTGTCGTCGGTAACGCCGCGGGCCTGTTAGTCGTTCACCAGTGAACCACTCGATCCATTCGCCTGGCGGCAGCCAGATTGATTTGGTGACTAACATGGAATCGGGCGAGAGAGGGGCGGTGATCGGTGCAACGAGGATGTCATTCCCAAACATGTATTGATTTTTGAATCGATAAGCTTCATCGCTGTCTGGATAGTCATAATACATCGGTCGACAGATGGAAATACCAGTGTCGTAAGTTTGGCGAGCGGCTGTGTAAATATACGGGATCAATGCGTAGCGCAGCAGGATTGCCTCGCGCATGACCAAAAAATAATCTACAGGGTAAGCCCAAATCCGGCGCTCGGCCATGGGATTTTTAGTTGTATGAGTCCGCAGAATGGGGCTGAAGATTCCGAATTGAATCCACCGTGTATACAACTCGGGGGAGACTTCCCCAGGCATGTGGCCGCCAATGTCGTGGCTCCAATACCCATAGCCGACATTCGCAGCAGTGGCCGTAAAATAGGGTTGAAAGGCCAAAGACTCCCATACCGAAATGGCGTCGCCAGAAAAACCGATCTGATAGCGATGGTTGCCTAATCCACCCCAACGGTGGAAGATCAGCGGGCGTTTGCCCCGGCGTTCCATATCGGTGAAATGGACGTAGTTAAGCCACCAAGTGGGATTGACACCTGGGATACGGGTGGTTGGCTGTTGCTGCCAATCGAGCCACCAAAAGTCGACGCCTTGCGCCTCCAGGGGATGGTGCAAAATTTTCAGATAATTTTCAGCAAATTTTTTGTCCACGATATCGAATGGCACATACTTTTTGGTTGCCGGATCGATGCCCATAGCCCGAGCCATCTCAGGATATCGCTCCTCGTGGGGTTGAACGCCAGATGCAGGATGGAGATTCAGCGTCGTTTTTAACCCTTTCCGATGACACCATCTCAGAAACCCTTCGGGGTCGGGGAATAGAATCCTATCCCAAGTATAGCCTGACCAGCCCAACCGTTGGCCGGCTTGATCATACCGCTTTTGCCACCAGCGAAGTCCAAATGTCTGATGCCAATCCATGTCGATCACCAGCACGTCCAACGGCACATCGTGTATCTCAAACTCGTGCACGAGTTGCTTGAATTCCTGGTCAGTATAAGCCCAATAGCGCGACCACCACAGGCCAAAGGCAAAGCGCGGGGGCAAGGGAATCTTGCCAGCTACTTGAGTGAAATCAAATAGCGCTTTTTTATAATTATGACCATAGCCGAAGAAATACCAGTCCTGATGGTCATCCGAAGGCCGAAGGATCACCCAGGGCCAGTCGCTATCATCGAATAAGGGACGGTCCGAGTCATCAACGAGCGCCCAGCCGCTACGTGAAATCAAACCTGGTTCTAAAGATGCTGCGCCTTTAATCCCATCCAACGTCCGCGTCGTGCCTCGCAAATTGGTCGTATCCTCTAAGCCGGGATGCCAGGTTACTACCTGGCCGTTCAACGTCAATGAGATAGCTAAATTTTGACTGTTAAATTTTCCGCTGTTTTCTCGATATCGCAATGTCAGTTGATCCGTGGTGATGATCAGCCATCCGTCTGCTATTTGCGTTTGAAATTTTGGCACTGGTAGCCTGCGATTGAGAAAGACCAACGACGCGCGATCTTCAAAATTGCCGGTTGCTGACCATTCCAGTCGAATCAGCTCCGGTGTCAATACCGAAAAGCGAGCGTTGCCACAGCACACCATAACTTCCGGATTAGCCTTTGGAGAAAAAGTTTGACCAGATGCAGTCATAAGCTGTCCTACCACAAGCACTCCTATCCACAATGCAATGAGATTTATTTTTGAGAGATAATATTTATTTTTCATGGCTCGTATAAATCCTTACCGAATTTACCAGGCAATTCCGTAATCTTCGCCATAGTTGCTTGATCCGCCCCAGAAACTGCCATGCTGCCAATCGAAAAAGATGGCGTTCATCGGGCCTGAAGTTTTGCGGTTGAACCGCAGCTCATACCCCATTTGTTCCAATTCTTTTCTGACCCATGGGGGCACATCATCTCGTAACAGCATTCGGCCAGGAAATTTTTCATGATTGCCAAACGAGCTGAACATTTGATAACTGGTGATATTGGGGGCTTCGCAGGCTTCTTGGACGTTCATCCCGAATTCAACCACATTTAAAAAGAATTGGAGGCAGTTTTGATCTTGGGTGTCGCCTCCCTGAATTGAAAATGAGAGGAACGGACGGCCGTCCTTGAGGGCGAGGGTGGGTGTTAAAGTCGACCGAGGACGCTTCCCTGGAGCGACGACGTTGTAGGGATTTTCCGATGGATTCAAGACAAAGCTTTGCATTCGCTGGCTCATGCCAACGCCAGTCGCACCAGCGATGCACACCGGCATCCAACCGCCGCTGGGGGTAACGGATACGACCCAACCAGTTTTGTCTGCTGCCTGAATTGAGGTTGTTCCTCGGCCAAAAAGCTCATCGATCAGCAAGTCTGCCGTTGCGGTAGATCGATCTGGCTGCTTGATGCTGGTACGGTTCCAATTTTTTATGAGTTCTAAAAAGGGATTTTTTTTCCCTTCAAAAGGATAGGGATCGCCCGGCCCAATAGCTGCGTCATTCCGCTCCCAATTGATTTGTTTCACCCGTTCCCGAGCGTAGTCTTTAGACAGCAGTCCTTTGATTGGTTCTTCGGGCGGGACGTAGGGATCGCCGTAATAGAAATCGCGATCTGCAAAGGCCAAATTCATGACCTGATAAAGGGTATGGATGTAGCGAGCACTGTTAAAACCCATTGCTTTTAGGTCGAGATTTTCAAGCATATTCAATGCCTGCAACATCACTGGCCCCTGAACCCAGGTGGTCAATTTGTAGACCTCGATCCCTTTATAAATGGTCATCACCGGGGATTCAAGATAGTACTTCCAATTCCCTAGATCTTCTTTGGTGATCAATCCGCCTTGTTCCTGGCAGGCGCGAGCGAATTCTTCGGCAATATCGCCTTTGTAAAAGCGGTCATAGGCCATGTAGATCGCCTGCTTTCTATCTTTACCAGCGGCACGGGCTTCGGCTTCAGCTGCGACCAATTTTTTTAATGTATTCAACAGGTCCAGTTGCCGAAAAATTTCACCAGGATGAGGAGCCTCATGCGCTTCGCCAAGATGCGGGAGCAATATTTGTCTGGAATATTTCCACTCTTTGATTTGCTTTTTGTAGCGTTCGATGCTCTGAGACAACTCATGTTCAATGGGATAACCCTCGGCCAGTTCCATGGCTGGAGCGAGCACCTGCTGCAAGCTCATCGTGCCGAACTCTGCCAGCATCACCATCAGCCCGCCGGGAGTGCCAGGCGTTACCGCGGCTAGCGGGCCATACTCTGGAGGATAGTTCATCCCCTTCGCTTTGAAAAACTCTGCCGTTGCGCCGCTCGGAGCTACCCCGAGCGCATTGACACCGATCACTTTTTTCGTGAACGGATTGTAGATTAGCGCTTGGGTCTCGCCACCCCAGCTCAACATGTCGTTCATCGTACAAACCGCAGCCAGCATGGCACAGGCTGCATCCACGGCATTGCCTCCTTGCATGAAAATCCGCGCTCCAGCAGTCGCTGCCAAAGGCTTTCCTGTGATCGCAACCCAATGACGACCATGAAGGATCGGCTTCTCTGTGGCGAATGGAGATCTTGGGCAAAAAGCAACTATTTGGGACGCGAAAGATAAGATGAGAATAGCGCGAAAAACGAAAAACTTTCTAACTAACATAAAAGCAACTTCCTTTCAACCAATAGGGATTGTGATATCCATTTCTCGATTGACCTGGGAGGACAAAATGTCCCAGTCTTGCTTAATAATACATCGCATTGAATAACAATTTCATGGTAGCAAAAGCTTGAGCGCGGTTGTGGACATTGAAACCGAACAAGACGACCTTGCCTCTCCCATAAGGGACCTCCAATACAGTCGGCCGATCGCGGAGCAGGCGCTCCCCAAGGATCCAACCGCTGACCAACAGCGAATCGTCTGGGAAGCTGACGACAGCTTTTGGCTCGATTTTAATGTATTTGGGAGAGACTGTTTGTTTCGGCTTTGGCTTCTGGTCCTTATTTTGAGTTTGTTCTTTCTCGGTTGGGGCGTTTTTAGCCGTATCCGAAATCGTCTCGAATACGAAACCCGTAGCGAAAAAACCATATCCGTGTTCCTCCAGCCCCGAGGCCAAAGGGTGCGTGGTATCGAATTTCATTTTTAAAATCGAACCTGGATTGCTGAAACTATCTGGCTTGACGTTTTCCAGCACATTTCTCAGCGGAAAATAGAAATGCTTGATGACCAAATCGCAGGATGACTCGTTACAGACCAGTCTGCCGCCATTGCGAACAAATTCCTTGAGCCGATCGACCCCATCCAAACCAATACCACCGACGTAATCTGGGGGCATCGTGCCTTTTTTATGGCCTTCGATGATGGATTTGGTGGGCTGATCGGGCAAAACAATGACGTCATATCGTTTATTCAGGTCACCGGCCTTAATCATCGCATTGGTCAATGTGTCGAATGGGAAGGAGAATTGTTCGAAAATCCAGGCCAGCCAGCCAGCATCCATGACCGCGACCCATGATTTGTAAAGACCGATACGTGGTTTTTTAACTGAGATGGCATTGACCCCCACTGTTCCCCGTCTCGCTTGGGCACCTGTATTTTTCAAAATATCTTGCAATTTTTCGAAACGAACGCTGGTTGCATCGACCAGAAATGAACCGTGGGGGTAGTTTTTTCCAGCGAAACTGAATGGCCCAGTGCTACGCCTTACCTTTCCGCCTGCAGCGAGCATCTGATTGATAGCAATGTAACTCCCGTTATCACTGGCTGAAAAAATAAAGTCATCCCCCTTGCCGTTTAATGGACCAGACTGCAATGCGACGTGAGTGACCTGCTTGCTTTTCACTTCGAAAGGTTTGCTGATCTGGTGGCAAGTAACACCCATCTGCAACGGAAGGGTCCAGCCAGCAGCATCATAGGCTGGAATCGGCTCACGGCTCATCTGTGGGGAGTCTACAAGGCCCTGCCACAGGTGCTTATACTTCCGCAGATCAGGGTATTCCTGGTTTTCGAATAAATTTTTGACGAATAAACCGAACGGCTGACTGGTTGGAATTATGTAACTCCCCTTGGGATAATGGATGCCATTGTGCACGAAATCGGTCTCGGTCTCATAAATCTCAATCCCGTTGATTAAAAGCTTGTTGATGAGGTTGGCTGTTGAATAGGGATCGCGTTGATCACTGGGGATGATCCACCCGTAAGGGGGCTCGCTGGCAAAGCGCTCGATCACATCTTTTCCGATGCGCCATTTGTCGAAAAGCAGATCATAGCGATACTTGGCAGCCGTTTCCAAGAGCGCCATACAGGCGGTCCAGTTATAAGCGATCGCGTCGCTCAAACGCCACCAGCCGCCGAGCCAAGGATTCGGATAAAAGACCCCCCGAGTTAAATCCTGGTGCTCCTTTGGAAAATCGCGAACTTGAACGAATTGGGGTGTGGCGTAACGATAGAGCTGCGTTTCTGTGAGGATGGAGACAGTATTATGACCATCGACCACTTGGGTAGCGTAGCCGGGATACCAGGTATCGAAATTGACGCGTGAGATCGCGCCAGGTTGACCTGCTTCATCAAAGGCCTTTCCCATGGCCGCGCCGATCAAATTTTTCCAACGAATGATGATCGGGTGGATGTTGGGATTAGTCGGTTCGGCATCGGGAGGGATCCAGATGCGCGCTGGAAATGGAGCGGTTTGATGCTGATTGTACAGGATTTCAGGATACCAAACCTGCGATGTGGCAATATTCATATTCTGCGTCTCGATCAAATTCGAGACAAAAGAATCCCGATTATTGTCGTGTCCAGCGTATTTATGATAAAGCCAGGGGATCGGGCTCACCTCATAAGGCGTCCCCACATTCGGCATGTACCAATTCGACACGATCGTCATTCCATCAGGATTGGCAAACACGATTAAAGTGATCACCTCGTGACGGATCAGTTGGGTCCGAGGGTCCTCCATCGTGACCAGATCGTAGGCAAGCTGAGGTAGTAACTGGGCTGGCGCGACCTCAGTGCCGTGCAATCCTCCATCGATCCAGACGATCACTTTGCCCTGCTGGGCGAATTTTTTGGCTTGTTCTTCATCAATCCCTTTAACCAAGCTCAGTTTCTTATTTAGTTCTTTATAATGTTCAAGCTCCTGGATGTTCTCTGCTGAGGATACCACGCCGTATTTCATCCGGCGACCTTCGGAGGTCCGCCCCATATCGAGCACGATCATTCGATCCGTCTGGCTGGCTAAAGTTTCAAAATATCCGATGGCCTGTTCGTAACTCATTAGGTGGAAATCGGCCCCAGGCTTAAAACCCAAGTACGCCTCAGGCGAAATGACCTGCCCGAAAGCTGGTGCACACCAAGATATTAGAACAATTAATCCTTTTATGAAGCGGTTGCGCATTTTGTATGATCCTTTACCAATGAGTTCAAGTGATACGCATGTCTGGTAAAATCGGTCAGCGCTTGCATTCCAATTACTTCGACTTACCTGCGGCGCAATTGACGTTGTTTGATCGTCCCATAGATGGTCAGTCCAGAAATCGCCATTAAGTCAATTGCTGCAATGGACACGAAGTTCATTTGACGATCTATGATTTCCCCCAATGGCCGTCGAGTGAGATCTGGGAGCGGCACTGGGTCCCAAGGAAGGCCATAGTTAAAGGCTAGACCTTTGATGTGCAATAAATGGATGATCGGGATCCCTTTGCTGGCCATTTCAAATAATACCCCCCGCTCTTCTTTGGCTGGTAGGACCTTGGGGCGATTCAGACCTGGTTTAAGTTGTAGCACCAACTCGCTGGTGCCGATATTGGCATAATTGCCGCCAATATTGACAAACGCAGCGATCCGATGAGAGCCCCCTGGCCCGAGATAAATGTTCATCCGGCGAGCCACATTTTTTTCCAAATTAGGCTCATAAAGCAATTCAATCCCGCTCTGCTCGATCTGCTCGATCAAGTTGGATCGAATTGCGGGATCGAAATCGTCACCCACATCGCGATCGCCGCCGAGAGAAATGGCACGTGGCGCGATTGGGAAAATTTTTTTCTGGTAGAGAACCTGAAAGATATGAAGCAAATTAAAATCGGGATTTGTGGCACCATACGACGAACTGCCCAGCGATAGAATGGTGATCGGATAGACTGATAGCGCCTTGGCTGCTGCCAATGTAGCGATCATCAGCGCCGGGAACGAGGCGGAGCAGCCGATTGCAATGCTATCACCAGGGTTAACGCCAGCTTGTTGGAGCAAATGCACTATAACCCTGGCGAAAGCAGGATTGGTCGATGTGCGTTTCGCTTCCAGATTGCCCAGCGTCGTGGCAATAGGAGAGATCTCTGAGCCGATGATGCCAGTTCGATTCGGATCATTGGCGATGTCGATTGGAATCCCAACACTATCGCAATGGGCTTGAATCGCTGATATTGCCTCTTGCATGAGAATAGCTGCGGTTCGCTGCGAAACACTGGTGTTCCTGTCAGATCCTGACCGCAACAGCTTGACGCAAACGATTGCTGCCACGCTGATGATACTGGCAATTAGAATCAGCCCTCTCCAGTGTCGCCCATGGACTTCCTGGAAATAAAATCGTTCTTGACCTGGCGCTTTCATTTCAACTGATGAATGAGTGAATATTCTTCCCCAGGTAACACTTCAACCCCCGTAATAATCCTTCAGCGCTCCATAGCTTCAACACGTTCTCACTGCATTAATCCATCTTTTGTCCATTCCTTCTTTCGCTATTCTACCCCACCCTGATAAGATGGTTAGTTGAAAAAGAGCCGATTGGATGGGGCTTTGCTGGGATCGTGATAATAATATCCCACGCCGTTTTCGACAACTTCAGCATAGCGAGGGACCTGGCTGATCATGATCGCGCGCTCAGGGGTCATCTGAGAAAATTGATTAATAATTTCCAGCACCACGGAACAATGCTGCCCGACCCGTTTTTCGATGGGCCAGCCAGTTTCATCATAGGGGACGAACAATTTTTTTTGTTTGGCAAGGCTTAAGAGAAACGGGTCTCTGCCAGTGAGCAATAGATCGATGGTTTTGGGCCCTGTGGGTTGATCCAGAAAGGGGATTGGTGCTTCTAATAGGAACGGCAACGTATTGGAATAATCGCCGATTTCCCGATGCGACAAACCGCGGAACCCTTTGGGCGATGGCTCCACATGGTTCTCAAAGCCCTCCATGGCGGTGACCGTCATTGAAGTCATGGTTGCGATGTCCATGGATTTCTCTGGCGCGACGATGCAATTGGTGACTGGGAACATGGTTTCCGCCCCATGGATGTCGATGGCCACATCGACGGCCTCTTGTCGCATTAGTTGCATCGCTGCGAAGGTCACACGTTCCATTAATGGTCCATTGGCGCGGCCCGGCCAGGTTCGATTGACATTGCGAACATCCAGATAAGAAAGTAATTGCCGGTCTGGGTAATGAATATAAACGTCCGGATCTGGCCAACTATCTAATGGAGCGGCATTGCGATCGCCGTAGCGAAATTTTTTGCTACCCCAGGGCGTTGGGATCTCAAAGAACAAGGGATAGCCATCGCCAAAATGGGTGACCCGGCTGCCGCTGTTATTGAATTGGGGAATGATGATCAATGTGCCTTGCTCGACAACGGCATTTTCGATGAAGACCAGTGCAGTCAATAGACCCTCCGGTTCATTGGAATGGGTATTACCCAATAGCAATACCTTACCCCCTGGCTGTGAGCCCTCTAGAAAAAATACATAAGTATCGCCCATTGTGCCCTTCAGTCGGGGATTGTAGTCGCTCAGTCTCACCACCTTTGTTACGCCCGGCCCTGCCACGATGGGTAGTTGATAATGGCGATGGTGATAAAATTGGATGGCTGAGATGAGGGTGATCGCCAGAATAACGATGCTAAATACCAATTTAATCGACCAATTCTTTGACATGATTTGCTCCAGAGTTGAATAAGCTCATTGAGCGAATTTTTTCCAATTGACATCAAGTAGATCTTTATGGTTTCTATGGCTCGATCGCACATCACGGTCGTATTGATGTTGGAGAACTTTGATAACCGATCGAAGTTGGACCTGCTTATCGTATGCGGAATATCCGCAGCAGCAGTGGAATTAAAACGATGAGATAGAGCAACATCTTTTCTCTATCCTGTCGCTCCCTGATAAAGTTCCAGATCACCATGGCAGCGATGAAAACGCTGATCAGATAATAGATGATCATGATAATTCCCATATCAATCTCCTTGATGTGTCTTTTTTGGATCAAAGATGCTGATCAAAACTGAAAAGAATCGATTTGCTTAAAGGTTGCGATTTGCAATTGGCTACATGCTCCATTCGACCAAAAATCCCAATTTATCGCTAAAGATGATCATTAAAATGGCAACGATGGTGATGACGATCCATGGTAGCCAGGTAGCACGGAGGAAGGACCAATAGGAATCCTTATACTCGGACATCATGACGCTTAGGCGTCCGATAAAAGCGGTGGGCGGCAGACCGTCGCCCAAAGGCCAGAGGAGGCTCAGCCCAGCGATCACGACTGTGGCATGAAGGCCGATGGAATCCAAAAACCACACCAATGGAATGCCAATGATGGCGGCTGCGCCATAGGTTAATACCCCTTCGGAGATCGGGATAATGATGATCAACAAGATGTAGAGAAGAACGAGTGGAGTGCTCAGCACCGCATACGAGATAAGCCCTCGCACACCAGTGACGGTCATGATTTGCTGGAGCGAACCCACAATGGCCATGGCAGCCAACAGCGGCAACAGCAATTGGACAGTATCCCGACTGAGGGTGAGGATATTGATCCTTTTTGGACTTGCCATCAGGGCGACAATGGCAGCGATGGTGAATTGCAGCGGAAGGCCCAAAATCGGCATGGTGAATGGCCAGATGCGATAAGCAATCACCAAGCCGAAAAAAGTGGCGAAGGGCAGTAGCACGCGCCACCAGCGCATTTGTTCCGGGACTTGAGGCATATTGTTCAGGACTTCTTCGAGGGGCATGTGATGTTCGCGTTTCCAGCCCAATACCAAAATGGTGAATGTGCCCAAAATCAGAACTGGGATGCCCAATGGGAGCTCAAAGCCCACGTACGGGATGGCCGTGCCGGCAGTGAGGATCATCGCCCAGATGTTGACTGGGGGAGCGGCAGCACTGAGCCCGGCGATGATAAACAAGATCGCTGCGACTCGGCGCAGTGAAACGCCGAGATACCGCAACGCCAGGGCGCACGGGGCACCCACCGTCAAAATGGAAACGCTCCCCGCACCAGTCAACGCTCCAGGGATTAGAATGACGATCATCAATAACAACAGCGCGGCCAAGCGCCAACCATAAAAGGTTTTGACAATCCCTCTTACCACATAATTGACTCCACCCGACTCGGCAATGATTTTAATGAATATTGTAGCAGTAACAAACAGCAACATTACATCGAGATAGGTGAGCGTCCCCTCCACCAGATGTCGCGCGAACTGACCGATGGGAGGCGTGTGCACCACTGCTCCGGCAATCCCACCAGCGATAGCCGCAGCCAGCATGCAGATTTCCACCGAGAATTTTCGCCAGCTCGCCAGCGCGTATGCCACCACCATGATCAAAAGAATAGTTCCAATTTGAAGAGTCATGTTCCGCTCAATTTTTATGCTGTGATTGCTCGAGTGAAAATGCTACAAACCTGGAATACCAATTCATTTCCTATGTCTGTCTTTGAACTAATTTCATCATCGATTGTTCAACCGCTTTTACGCATTTATTTAATTTGCATCCCTTCCCGCAAAATAATTCCAATTGGCTATTAATTCGTTCTGCTTAGCTGGAGTCAATGGCTCTTGTTTCTCAACCATCTCTTTTTTGGGGATAAGCCTCGGCTTACGAGGAGATTCCTGCATTCATCGCAATGACAATCATACATCATCCATTTGTTCATTATGCGAAGCAGTAAAATCACTCCCCTACAAAAGGGATGCACTTGTGAGATCCGATCGGATCCAAACTGGCTATTTTTCATCTTCAGCAAAGACCTGCTTTAAAACTCCAACGATATTGAGCGCGTAATTCACCTCTGTGAAGGGTATCCCTTTTTCCTGGGCAATTTTGGAGAATCGGCCATCTTTGTTGCTATCCTTGACCACGATCAGATAGTCGGCGAATGGAGCGACCGCGTCGATCATTTTCTCATTGTCGCTTCCAGGTGCCCCGCGCTTGGATTCACCACCAGAATGGACCGCAATGATAAAAATCTTGTTCTTCTTGCAATAGTCGATGAGCTCTTTCAAGCGCTTTACCTCACTATCGACCGTTAAGCCAGAGGCCCCCATCCCCTTCAGGCTAGCACCGATGGCGAAGATGATCGTTTTATATGGAGTTCCCTTCTTGAATTTTTCAAGATCGGTCTTGATCTCAACGTGAAATCCTTGCTTGGACTGGCGATCGCCCAGTCCGACACCTGCCTGGAGCATGTCTACGGTTGGGACATCGCAATAGTCATATTTGACCTTAGCCTGATTCATGATAACATTCAATGTGTTAATGTCCGCGCTCTGGCCCGCAGAAGTGGTGAGCACAGGTAATTTGGCTTTTGGCAAATTCGTCTCCTGAGAAATCAGAAGCGGCGGGAAAAGCATCATCCCTGAAATCAATGCAACGATCGAAATTTTATTGAATCTCTTCATACGGCAACTCCTCTAATTTTTTGATTCAAACACGAGTATGAATCGCAGAATCTATGCTTGTAGCTAATGACGATAAAGGTAACAAAATGATGCATTCCAAAACATCAAATCGCAGGAGAATTGGGATTGTGCTACTGAAAATTCCCCTCTCAACAAAACAACTTGTCAAAAATTATCCTGCTAAAAGCGTTCTGCTGCAAATCATCCTGCCAAAACTTAACTGGCTAACATTGTTCTGCCATAGCGGTTTCTGTTACAAATCATCCACTAAAATCATTTTTCAAGAAATCGTCAAACACAAAAAATGCGCATGTTCTTGGACAAATTTTATGGTTCTCTCGCTATTCGTTCTTTTGGGGACTGGGAGTTAAGCCATTATATTTGACCAATTCTCTGAGCCACCAGTCTGGGAAGAGCAATGGACGACGTTTTCGTTCCTGGACGTCGTAGATCCAAAGTTTATTGTATTTGACTAACAATTGATCGCCCAATTCCCACCAGGCATTGATGACCAGATTTGCATTGTTGATGCAATATTCCGTTAAAAATTTTCGAGCTAATTCTGGTGATTGCTTATAGAGCGCCAGCGCTTTTTGATCGATTTCGGGGGTGCGATCGACGGCTGGCTTTTCCCATTTTTCTTGGGCTTTTCGGACGTCCTGGATCGCATAGGAATAAACCACTTGGGTATGGAAGTCGACGTAGTCGAACGCCCAACGGGCAGAATTGCGATCGAACTGCCAATGATCGCCAATTTGAAATGACTTTGGAAGCTCAGTCACGCCCTGGTAGAACGGCATCATGCAGTGGGTATCTTGAGCCCCCCAGCCGATCCAGAGTAACCCGCCGATCGGATTGGGCAACCAGCTCCGGCATTGGGTAATCACAACATATTCGGCGCGGTTGACGCCGATGCAGCGTGGCGTGTCATACTTTTGGTCATCCAATTTAAAACCATAAGGCAAGTAATTGGGGTTCTGGAATGGTCCGCCTTGAATGCCACGGGCGGTCCAAAATTGCGTGCCATCGAACTTATCCCGCAACATTAGCATCACATCATAAACTGAGTACTTTTTTTCAGGTTTTATGGAGAATGGGAAATCCATGTTGGGTGTATCTGGGCTGAACTTTTTCGAGGGGGCCACCAGATCAAAAAAACGCCACATTCGGCCTCTGGCGCCATTGGTGCTGCTAGCGCTAAATTCACTCGGAGAATACGCTCGTTTCCAATTGAATGGCTTACCGCTGTTGGGGTCGTAAAAACCATTCTCGATGGCAAAGGAGATGGCATTTTCTGAGGCCATAAAATAGTTTTTATTGCTTAGGTCGATTTCGCCAATTCGCGATTCATTGGGGCAAATGCTGACATGATCGTCTGGCACGCGCTGTGCGCACCATACTGCACCCGGCATGTCGCTATCTGGGACCCATAGCGGCCCGACTGGAAAGATTTCGAAGATCCATGCTTCATTGGGATCAGTGACGGCTAACATTTCGCCATTGTCGGTGTGGCCATACCCATATTTCACCGCCAGATCACCCATAATCTGGATCGCCTCCCGCGCGGTTCTAGCGCGCTCCATCGCGAGCATGGTCAACGCGGTGATGTCCATTTTGGGTGCTGAAGTCTCGTTATCCATCTCCTTGCGGTTGCCAATGGTCGATTCACCAATTGCCACCTGATTGTCGTTCATATAACCGAAAGCGCCATGTAAATAGCCAAAGGTATGAGGCACCTCAGGGATCTCCAGACCGTTGAAATTGCCCTCGATGGCATCCCAGCGCAAGCCCTTCTCCGGGGGTTTGGTCTCAAATTGATTGAACCAATAGATTTTTCGCATCGTGCCAGGCGCGTGATCCTTTGGAGGAACGTAACGCCAGGTCCAATCGCACACTCCACAATCGCAGGTGTGAGTGGAAATCACCGAGCCATCGGCCGATGCTGCTTTCCCAACGATCACGACCGTGCAGGCATCACGCCGATATTCATCTTCCCGATCACAATTCCCACAACTCTGGGCAATAGCTGATGTACCCATGGCAATCCAGAGCATGGCAGACAAGAACAATGCAATCACCAACAAGCTTTTTCCTCTCATAGTGCCTCCAAATTGAATTTTAGATCGAATGGTGAACTCTGAAGTTTTCTAATATAAACTTTTTGTAGATTCAAAACAACCAATTTATTTTATTGCCCTGATTTTTTGAACTGAACCAGGATTGTTCAAAAGTGAGATCATAATCAATAGTCCATGAGATAAAAAACCAAAGTCTTGCTATATTTATCGAGCGAGGTCTTCGCTGGGCTCGGCTGTTCTTCGGCTGCAAAAAATATATAGAATCAACCTGAAGATCGCCACAGAAACCATCTTTATTGGCCTTTTAGAGTCCTGATCTGTCCGATTTTGCCGAAGCAAGACCCGATTATTGGCTGCTCTCAAAACAGAAGTTTCCCAAGAAAATAGATAGTCACGGTCACTGTGATTAACGCGGCAGTAGTGATCAACACGCCCTGGCGCTCGAACTGGTTCGCGATGAGCCCAGGGACCACCCAGCCGATAACACGGAATTCAAGTGATGCGGGCAAAATAGAGGGGAAAAACTGTAATGAAATAAACGTCCAAAGGCCACCGAACAAGATCATAAAGACAAGCCTTCTTTTGCCGAACAAGATCAGATGCCGTGAGATAATCTTGAAGCTGATCATGGTCAGCAGCGCGACCACCCATGTCGCAGCAATCCGAGCTGGCTGGTCGACAAACAAGACCAAATAGCTCGGCACAATGATGCCACCTGGATAATATCCAGTCAACGAAATGAACAACAACGAGATGAGCAACCCTAAAAAAGAAATTTCATATCTCATAAGCTTCCCCGATCAGATTCCAATGTTCCACCAATAAGCGGCCCAGACCAGCGATGTTACCGAAGCCAAAAATCACAGAAGGAATTCCGAGTTTAGCAAATATGTCGGTCATGAGCGCAGTGGGCTGTTTGGCGGACAAAATTTGAACAGAGGGAATGTGCCGCTTCATGACTTTTTTATGAGCGCCGATCACAAAAATTTGTTTGAAATTAAACTCTGAGCCATTTTTCAGAGCATGAATCCATTGGAGTGTTCGATCGCCACGATCGGCGCGCAGGTTCAGGAGCCCGATTAAGTTTTGATCTGCCTCCGGTAACTGCTTTTTGACCCAATCCAGGATTTCGCGAGTCGAAGTAGGGTCATTTGCAGCAAAGGCATTGACTAAGTAATGGGCAGGACCAGAGTTGGCAGATTGATATCTCCAGATTTTCAAGCCACCGATATCCGCCTGGGCGCTGTTGATTCCTTTGGAAATGGTCTCATCATCCATTCCGAGATGATGTCCCAGCGCTGAAGCTAAGGCGATGTGGTCAGATAACAGCGCCGGCAAACGATAGCGTTCGGCATCAAGCTCATCTTCTCTTTTTTTCTCTGAAATCGCGATCAAATGAATACCATTTTTCTTGCAGATTGCGGAGATTGATGGCCGCAGCTCAGTGGCTGGAATAAATAGCTTTGCATTGGGAGGTAAATCCAAGCAAAAGACTGAGGCGATCTGGTCTTCAGTCTCGCCCATGGCATCGATATGATCTAATCGGATATTGGTGATTAGAACGATGTTCGGTCGCAACAGTTGCTGGGACTCAATAAAATGATTTTCTGGATGAATGCTCATGATTTCGGATACGATGCAATTTACTTGAAGTTGAACAGCCTTTCTCAGCAAATGTTTCTGTTCCAGAATGGTGGGCAGACCGCGCCGAGGGACGTATTGCTCGCTCCCGTCTGGGAGGATGTATTTTGCTTCCGATCCGGTGGTCTTTGCGAGCACCCGTTTTCCACTGGCACGGAGCACCGCTGCGATCATTCGAACCAGCGTGGTTTTCCCCCGAGTGCCTGTGACCGTGATCCGCAGTGGGATCGCCTGCAACCTTCGCTCCAATAGGATTCGCTCAGCAATCAGATAAATCATGAAGCACAAAATTGTCAAAACCAAAGCAATCAACAGATGGTCCTTCCCAAAATTTCTCAAGAGAATTCAGCTAATTCAGTTTTAAGTGTTCGCTGCTGGAACATAACGCCCTGGGAGGAACGAAAATTTGACGCCATTGATTAGTAATAAATCAATCATGCAGCATCCGAATTTATGTGGAGGGATGATCGATACCGTCATGCTGTCATCGAATTAGCGATTTGAGTTCCGGCTTTTTATGCGGCTGACTTTGAAGGGGATAGTTGGGTTCAACCACTGCCCCTCTGCTGGCTGGCGATGGATGGCGCGTACCACGTCCATTCCTTTGATCACACGACCAAAGGCGGCGAAGCCCTGACCATCGGGATTCCTTCTGCCGCCGAAATCAAGCGCTGGTTGATCGCCAATGCAGATGAAAAATTCCGATGTCGCTGTGCCTGGCTCGTTCCGAGCCATGGAAATAACTCCATCTTGATGAACAATCCCGGTCATCGCCGTAGTTTCATGCGGTATCGGAGGCAAACTCAATGGATGATCATCATCTTTTAGCCCGCCTTGAATGACTTCGATCTTGATCGCATTGTTCGGTTGATTATCCAGACGAACCGTCCGATAGAACGAAGCCCCCTCAAATCGATTTTCGTCTACATATCGCAGAAAGTTTGCAGTGGTTATGGGCGCGGCTTTGGCATAAAGCACCACCTCAAAATCGCCTAGGCTGGTTTGAAATGTGACTCGCGGCAATTGTCGCCCATGACAGCTTAAAAACAGAATACAAAGGAAAAAGCTTGACAGTCTCAAATTTTTAATCATAATTTATCATTGCAGGTGGAATTCAATTCAGACACTTTTCGGCTCAATGCCAGAGGATCGTCCTTAAACTTGCAATAGCATATGAATTACCCGAAATGTTGTGACTGCCTCATCAGCCATCTTGATAAATTGTGCAACCAAATAAAACCCTTTGAAAAGATCAAATTTGCCCACTGAAAGATGAATGACAATTTTCCATTTTGACGGCAGGAGCTAGGATCCTGCTGGAACGACGTCAAATTCTTTCTCCCAACTACCTCTGCTGGTCGACAGTCGGAGCTTGTATTTTCCCGGGGCAATCAGCTTAGGTTCGCTTTTGGCATCCTTGGGATCAGTAGTTTTGAGATCCCAACGGATAAAATGAAGTCCCTTTTTATCCGATGCTGCAAATTCTTTGATTGATTGTTGAGATGGATCGATAACGGATAATTTAATAGGTTGGTCGCTGGCTAAAAAGTAACCGAATTTTGCTTCGGTTGACCAGCGGGGTTTGCCCTCTCGCGTTAGTGGGGGCAATTTAATGGCTGGGATATCATAAAGAAACGCCCCAGAAATTAGCATTGAGTCGGTTATGGCTTGGATATAACGCACATCCATTGCCCACACTCCCCGACCATGAGTAGCGGCGATCAGGATATCTTCGCGAGGATGAATCACCAAATCATGAACAAAGGTGGTCGGGAAATTTTTGGCTAGTACTTGCCAGGAGTTACCCGCATCGATGGATACATAAGCGCCCAAATCGGTGCCCACATAGAGCACATTTTTGTTTTTGGGGTCTTCTCGGACCACGTTGATCGGTCCGCATGGCAGATTGCTGGAGAGGTCTTCCCACGAACGGCCGTAATCTCGTGACCGCCACAAGTAAGCGGCGAAATCATCATCCCGTTTGCCGTTTTGTGCCAAATATATTGTGCCTTCATCGAATTTAGATGCAACGATCCTTGAGATCCAGCGATCTGGCAACGGTTTCGAAATCTCCTGCCAGCTCAAACCATAATCATGGGTCACATGAGCACGGCCGTCATCAGTACCAACATAAATCAGCCCAAATTTGAGCGGCGATTCTGAAATCGTAAAAATGGTCTGGTAAGGGATGTCTCCCATTTTATTCGGATCGTTGTAAGTGAGATCTGGACTGATCTTTTGCCATGTGTCGCCTTGATCCAGCGATCGGAACAGAAAGTTCATCCCGTGATAGATGATTCTGGGATTATGTGGAGAAATAATGAACGGCGCCAGCCATTGCCCACGCAACTTTGGCTCGTTGGGGCCAGGTTTTGGCGCTATGGTCTTTCGTTCATTCTTGCCGAGATCGCTGCGGGTAAGCGTACCATAGAAGCCAGCCGAATAAACGATATTGGGATCGGTGGGATCGATAGCGTGATGGCTGCCCTCTCCGCCTGGAGCTGGCTCCCATCTGACAGCGGGAATCCGATCCCGCCCCAAGCTTAAATCTACAACACCGCGATAGCTGCCATGATCTTGAATCGAGCCGTAAACATGAAATGGTTCGGCCATATCATACATCACATTAAAAAATTGCACCAGAGGCAAATTATCAGTGAAGGTGCGCCAATTCTGGCCGCCATCATAAGAGATCGCCAACCCGCCATCATTGGCATTGACCAAATATTTAGGATTGTCTGGATCGATCCAGAGCCCATGGTGATCGACGTGCATTCCTGTCAATCGCCGAAAGGTTTTTCCACCGTCCTCTGAGACATGTAAATGAATGCCCATGACGTAGATTTTATTTTCGTAGATGGGATCAACTCGGATTTGGCCGAACACCCAGCCGTAAGTGCCAGAGAGTTTGACCGTCTCATCAGTGGTCTCATGGGTCTGCTGCCAGCTTTTTCCTGCGTCCACTGATCGAAATATCGTTGCGCCTTTGATGATCGGTCCCCGAGGACGGCCGTATGCATCGGTTTCTTCTGTCTCTGGCTCTTTGTATGGCTCGTAATTGTCAATAAACGCATAGAGCACATTTGGCTTGGATTGACAAAGATCGATTCCAATTCGACCTCGAAATTTTGCCTCTGGAAGCCCTTGATTGATGGGCTGCCAATGTTCACCCCCATCGATCGTCTTAAAGATTCCGCTCCCAGAGTAATCAGGCTCGTTTCGCGGATCGTTCCATTTTTTCCGAATGCGCTGCCACGTGGCGGCATAGAGCGTATTAGGATCGCTGGGATCCATCACCAAGTCAATTGCCCCTGTTTTATCGTTGATATAGAGCACTTTTTTCCAAGACTCTCCGCCATTTGTCGTTTTATAAATGCCGCGGTCTGGATTGTTAGTCCACTCATGACCCGAGGCGGCGACGTAGACGATATTTGGATCGGTGGGATGGATCACGATTCGGGCGATGGTGTGAGTGTTGGCCAATCCCTTGTATTCCCAGGTTTCACCTGCATCCGTCGATCGAAATACGCCACTACCAGCCATAGAGCTGCGGAAAATATTGGCCTCGCCAGTTCCAACCCACAAGATATTGGGATCCGACGGTGCCAGGGCGATGTCGCCGATGGAAGTCGAAGGTGCGTGCTCGAAGATCGGCTGCCATGTGGTGCCTTCATTCACCGATTTCCATACGCCGCCTGAAGCGCCCGCCACATAGATCGTATAGTTCTTCCCCTTTGGGGCAACAACAGCCACATCAGTCATCCGGCCACTGATGTTTGTTGGACCCAAAAATTGCCATGGCAGTTCAGCGAATAACGACCCCTTTTTCATGACCTCGTGCTGGTGATATAACTTCAATCGTTGTTCTGCATCGATTGGAGTCTTGCCCCATTTGGTAAATCCTTCGAGTTGTAGGCCGAAAAGCCATGTGATGATGAGAAGACCCAGCAGGACAATATAGGTTGGAGTCCAATGGCGCGGGTTCATCTATTTCTCCTTAACGAATAATGCGTTTCGAGGTCGATAAATGATCAAACATCTCTCATTCAGGTGCATGTTAACAACTGTCATTCCTGCGTATGCAGGAATCTTTGTGTTGAATCTCACTTGCCATAGGGTGCCTGCATGCGCAAGCATGGCATTATTATCAGACTGCCCTGTCATTCCTGCGTATGCAGGAATCTTTGTGTTGAATCTCACTTGTTATGGGGTACCTGCATGCGCAGGTGCGATATTGGCATTTTGGAGATGATGAGTCTTACAGATGTTTATGGATTCTTACAGAAAATAGGCCTTGCGGGCTAATAATAACCAATGGCGCTATAGCCCACCCAATGATGGATATTATACGGCGCAGTAGTACCGATGCCGATCTCCAGCGGTAATTTTCCCAGGCGATAGCTGGTGTCGTAACGCAGGAGGTAACCGTGAAGCGGCGCATGATCCAGTTGCTCGATCAATTTTCGCACTGTGTTGAGGCCAAATGGGATGGCGAAACGGCCGCACCAACGGATCTTATAATCTCTCAGATCATTCTCTCCCCATACGCGTTGGCAGAAATGTTGAAGCTTCTCACTGGTCAACTTCCCAGTGAGATTGTTACGAATGAGGCTGCTATCCTGCTGGGTGGCCTTCAAATACCCAGCCTCGTCTACGCCAAAAGGTGCCAAATTTCGGCCACCCCAATCCTGATCGCCGTAGTGATCACCATCGTTGGAACAGATGAAGGCAATGTCCACGCCCAAGCGCCAGCCATGCTTCTTAATGATCGTGACCAGCGCTTTTGAAAGATATTGAGAGAGCAGCTCGATGCGCGGCCAATTCATATAAGGCACCAAAATCGAAACGATCTCTGCCTCTGGTTGGTAATACTGAATGAACGGCAAGATGCCTTCGACGGAATGCTCCTCGGATTGCCACTCATTATTGATCACAAAAATCTCTTTCGGCAAAAGCTCGATGATTTCCTGGCGCAAATCCGAAATTTTCATAATCCCATTCGCGGAGCGCCAATAATCGAAATCATCGAAAATTAGCGAATCCTGAACGCCCCATTGTGCGGCTTTATGTGCGACACCGAAGATGACATAACGTTTAGCCTTCATATTCTGAAACAAATGAACATAAACCCGGCCAGCCAGCAGATGGTCGTCATGTGGACAAATTCCAGCAACCCATGGCCGAGGCTGAAACCGAGCGCGAAGCAAAGCCAATTGTTCATGCTCTAACTTTTCTGCCAGCTCCACCACGGCTTGAATCTGCTCTTGAGTATAACAGAAGCCAATGGTATCCTTAAGCGCGCGAACGCGCGCACCTTTTGGTACTGCCTGACTCCAGCACTGCTTGATGAATGCGAATGCGCAAATCAATAAGCAGATGGATGCAAAAGTCGAGCTAGTTTTGATCCAGTGAAAACCATTCATAGTATTGGTCCTGTTAATACGCCCCGCTTTTGAAGGAAGTCAAATTAGATCGTGCTTTTCACTGGTAATTTTATCGTTCTTAACACCTATTGTCATGAATTAGACAATGAGCATTAAATTTCATTGATGAATGAAACACAATAAATCCTTCAGCAAACTCAATTATAGGCCTTGATTGTCCCCATAGTGCAACTTTTCTGCTAAAGTATGCGAATCGCCTTGTTAGGATAGCATTAGCTTAGGCGGTGAAGTTAAAGATGAAAGGAGCTCCGAATTTAATCCAATTAGATAATCTTAATATTTGCCTCTAATTTCGACTATGATTTAAACAACGAGAGGGCGGTATCCACGTCCGACACATCCATGACAATAGAGAATTGCTTTCCTCCTGCACAGGTAATCCCATAAATATAACTGATATTGATCCCAACATGCCCGATTCGTTCGGTGATATAAGCAAGCTCTTTGGTCTTATTTTCAACTTTGGTTTGGATCACGTCTCGAATTTCAGTGACGTAATTGTGTTGCCTTAAAACCTGCTGTGCCTTTTCAGGGTTTTTAACGATCAGCTTGGCGCTATCGACAAAAGCGGCCAGCGTTTCTATTTTAATATTCTCCTTTGCTAAAACCGATAGCATTTCTCCCAATGCTTTCGGGCGATCCTCAAGAACAACAAACAATTCTTTGATTTTTTCCATACCGAACCTCCACATTAGAGAGATGAAGAGCGAATGTATCTTTTGCGCTGAAAAATTGGGGAAGTGAAGTGTGAAATGAAAATCAAGCTTGATGTTGGAATTGCCCAAAGAGGCGTATACTTGAAAAAGGACAAAATCAGTTTTTGTTGGACGCCATATCCGATGATCGAAATCATGAGGATACAGAACTGAGTGATAATCCGCTCGAACCGTTTGCTCCCATATTGACTCATTGTTCCAATAAAGGAGACGATGGATCTCGATCTCCTCCACAGGTTTGCTCGAAAATCAGCATTCCGAGCACTTCCTCTGTCGGAGCGGTTCCAATAGATCTTCAGCAAACGTAACTCATTTGAAATTGTGGCAAAAATAAGCGGCATTGGGTTGGAGTTGAAAGCAACATGGGTTGTCCCTTGATGATTCAATTGAATCTCCTCACAAGATTACAACGGGTCGTCTCCTTTTTCGATGACCAACTATCAACTCTCTGCGATGATAGCTGCTATGCTTTAAGTTGAAACTTTTAGTAGCGCTGGGATAAAGCTCCACCCCATAAATTGGGAAAACGATCAGGTAGTTATTCATTTTTAATGGCAAACCAAATTTCTGTTGCAAATTCCGTTGGAACGTTAGAAGGATGGTTCGCTGGGAACCGCTCCACAATTGGTCCCGCAGGCGACAAGTGGTGTGACCTCATGAATTTTGAAACAAGAGGATAAATTGTCTCTAATTTGTTCTCTGGTCCCTGATATTTTGCTTGCACCACTCTGTTAAAGTTCCATTTTTTTACCTGGAGTGGTTCCATTACCACCAGGCTTTCGGGCACCACAAATCCAATGTCCCAGTTCATCGGACCTGTTCCCTCGCCTGGTGCATGATCAAAAATCGCGAGCAAAGTATCTGCCAATTCAAACCCTTGAATGGATGCCTCTGCTCGGAAGGTATCAACAGCAGACTGATAATCCCTGAAATTTCCCTGGGAGGACAAACAGACATAGCTGAAAGGCGATATTTCGATTGTGGCACATTGAATCTCAGGATCAGCTTGCTCGATTACGACAGGTTTCTCATGATTTTTTTGGCAGCCAGCAGTCAACAATAATAAAATCCCAATGAAGATCGCCCTCGCGATTCTCATGATATGCTCCTATCATGGGTCAACGACTGAAGCCCATTTAGATAAACAGCGCTTCGCTCCGCGCTTGGCTCAGTCAAGACAAGCTCGAATTATGCGATGGTTACCGCGCACCGATGAGAAACTCATTGGCATGGACTATCGATCGAACCGAATCAAAAATCTTTTAATGCGCTGAAATATATAGCAAATATTTTTAAATGTCAAGTGGAAAATCGAATTGGCACAGTTCGTCTGCTACCGAAAAGGTCGCTATGACAAGCTGCAAATCAAATCGAAAAATTTTTTTATTGACATTGTGATTATTTTTTGTTAATACTAATAGCAGACTTATGGTAGAATCATCCTACCAAACGCGGTTGATATGACGGCTCGCTATTGGTTAGCAGGAATTTCTTTGAGCAAGATAAATCGGATCTGAGCATTGCTAGCAATGAAGATGCAAATTTAGTTTGTCTAATTTAGGAATTATAACTGAGTTTCATGGCTCTAAAAATTTAAAACATATTCCTGTGAATCCAAACAACTTTTTTTTGAAAGAAGCGGCAAAATTGATAATTCGATGTGAAAGATCGGAAGCGTGATAATCATAATTTGCTTTTTATGCAGAACCAAAGGTAATAACCACGAGGAGGAATGATGAAGCCTGAGTTCACTTTCTGGTTTTTAATTATTGGTCTCTTAGCTGGCTGGATTGCTGGCCGCATCACCAAAGGCAGAGGGTTCGGTCTGATTGGAAATCTCATCCTCGGAGTGATAGGCGCGCTGATCGGAGGGTTTTTATTTAGCTTGCTGCAGATCAAAGCCGCAGGCCCGATCGGGATGTTGGTAGCAGCCGTGGTCGGTGCCATTGTACTGATCTGGTTGATCGGGTTGATTCGAGTGAAGAAGTAGCTTCGGCTGCCCTTGCGAGGGTGCTTGGCCTTCGCAAGGGCGCTAGAGCAATCCATGAGCTCAGCCATTCCCATTGCGGACCGGCCCA
The DNA here is from genome assembly GCA_034506395.1 of candidate division KSB1 bacterium. Classification (NCBI taxonomy): domain Bacteria; kingdom Pseudomonadati; species Candidatus Zhuqueibacterota bacterium. Next base: position 52,883 of record JAPDPQ010000026.1, read on the forward strand.
ACCATATTGACTCAGGTCGATGCGACCAGGGATGTCGAACTGAATCCCTTTGGCCTCCAGTTTTTCGCGTTGTCTCAGGCTTTCGTCGCCATCGATCCGCAAACTGATATGTCCCTGGCGATTGATCACCCGATGCCATGGCACATCGCAATTGGACATCAGCGCTGCCGAGGCATATCCCATATTGCAAGCGCTCAATTCGCCGACAATTTCTGCTACTTGGCCGTAGCTGGCTACGCGACCGACTAGGATTTGAGAGATCACTTCGTAAATGTGCTCATACATCTCCGTCTTTTTGACATCATCACTCAGGTCCGCCCCCTTTCGATTGCTCCCCGAAATTTGGATGCGTGAGCCTCCAGCTCATCCAAATTTTTAGGCCAATCAGAGCGCAAGAGTCGCGATAGCGATCGATCAGCCAGCAATCTGCCGCTCGTTTGGCAGGTCGGACAATAATTGGTCTCATTTTCGGCATATCGGATGCGCTGGATAATTGTGCCGCACACGGGGCAAGGTTTTCCGAAACGGCCATGGACGGCCATGTCGGCTCGGAACGCCGTAACCTTTTCAGGGAAGCCATCGCCAGCTTCGGCCCGAAGCCGGTTAACCCATTCTATCAGCGTAGTTTGAGCGGCCTGATAGAGTTGTTCGATCTGGGCGTCGGAGATTCTGCTGGTCAACATCACTGGAGAGAGCCGCGCCCGATGCAGAATCTCGTCGGAATAGGTGTTGCCGATCCCGCTGAACAGGTGTGGATCAGTGAGCGCCCGTTTGAGCGTATGGTTTTCGGACTGAAGACGAGCTTTAAATTCCGAGAATGAGGCCGTTAAGACGTCCAATCCGCCAGCATCGAACGACAGCAGTTGGAACTCGCCCCGGATCAGATGCAACGACGCGCGTTTCTTTGTCCCAGCTTCTGTCAACAAGAGGGTCCCATTGGGAAAGTCGAAGCCAGCCAAACCGACTTTGGCGGGAACAGCAGCACCAAGTGCCCGCCAGTGGAAGCGGCCCGCCACCATCAAATGAAAGATCAAATAAAATTTATCCTCGAAGGCGAACACGATCTGCTTGCCCAGCCGTTGGAAGCCGATGAGTTTTTTGTGAACGACCTCCTGGATGGGCGGATCAACACTGCGCAGCAGAAATGGGCTGACGATGCGCACTTGTTCTAAGGCTTGGCCCAACAGCAGCGCATTCAATCGCTCTAGATAGACGATAATGTCCGGATATTCGGGCACTGGAGGCCTCCGTTTGTTCGATCGCCCCCTGCGAACCATTAGAACTCTTGCTTGGGAGCATGCACAGAATTGTTCAACCAATAAATTTGATCCAATAGCGTTTCAAAATCCTGGGCAAAAGCATCTGGGGTGTCGGATGCATCTAAGGGTGGCATGCGAGAGGCGCTGGCGCGCCGCAGGCTTTCGAAATATCGCCGTTCAAAATCCTCCCTCGGTTCATATCCTTTCTTTTCCAGTGGCAGGGACAGCCAGATGGTTTTCATGCCAATGGCTTTGGCCGGTTTGATGTCGTTATCCACCCGATCGCCGATCATGATCGCCTCGGGCGCTGGGCAATTTGCCTGCGCCAATGCCCAACGGAAAAAGTTCACGTCTGGTTTAACCATCCCCACAATTTGACTGATGCCATGGATCCGAAAATAGCCAAGCAGCCCCAATTGATCGAGCACGCCGATCACCTCCCGCGGCTGATTCGCGATGATGCCCAACTGATAATTTTCAGCTAATTTTTGAATGACCGGACCAATTCCTGGAATGATCGGGCTATGCTGCGCCCAGTTATCCGATAAAGCTCGTCGGATCCGTCTGTCAACCTTTTGCCAGACGCCATCCCCTAAAAATCGCCTCATCACCACTTCATAGTGCCTGCCGTTGCGCTCCACCAAAATCGATCGTTCTCGCACGGCCAGAACCTCCTCCAACGAGACGGTTTGTCCGTTTTGCTGAATGGCCTGAAAGATCTCATGATAGAAGAACGCCATGGCAGGGTCATCATTTAATATCACGTTGCCGATGTCGAAAAAAATCCATTTGATCATTTTCTTTCCAGTTTTGCAAGCTGATTCCATCTGCCAACTGGCTATTGGTTTCAACTTAAGAAGGGAATTTTATTTTGAGCGATCCACCAACGGGCTATTAGCGCCCAAATAGAATATTTTGTTTTCAGAGACCGCTGAAGCGGTCAGCCACTCTTATGAATTTGTCATTAAAGTCCGAATTCATTCGGGCTTTAATAACAAACTCGGATCGCATTCAATAACCGTTTTAACGGTTTTAACATTTTTTTGAGCTCGAGTTGACGGTAATGGTCAGTTGGCGGATGCTCACAATGGCAATCTTTGCCCATTCATTCACTTCGGTTGTCGCCAAAGGCCAACTGGCGGAGTGAATCATGGAGTTAAGGCGTTAGCCTTTTAGTTATTTTTTCGTCGCTGAAAGACTAAAAGCCTTACGGCTTAACTCCAAAAATTTTCGCGAAGCGCGCTGCGCGCGCTTGAGAGTTCAGAGATACAGAGATCAGAGATTCAGATAAAAATTGGGGGGGACAACACCACCCGAAACCCCACAAAGTCGTGCCTGAAATGTGGAACGTTCATGTAACGATAGGCGCAACGAACGACCCTCTGATCAATGCCGAACGCCCCGCCACGCAACACACGGGCGTAGTCAGTTCCAGCAGCTAAATTTTCACATTTTGTTTGATAAGGATACCCCTCATAATTGCTTCGGGTCCATTCCCAGACATTGCCGCTCATGTCCAGTAAACCAAAATGATTCGTCCCAGCGCCAAAACAGCCCACCGCGCTGGTGGTGCCAATTCCCGTATCGCCGTAATTGGCGCAATTGGGATCGGTCTTATCGCCCCAGGGATAAATCCGTTTATCACTGCCTCGGCCGGCTTTCTCCCATTCAGCTTCCGAGGGCAGGGTGATTTGCCATTTTTTTTGCCGCTAATTTTTGGGTGTTGATTTTTCCTGGTTGCCAGATATGGATCGGAAATAGTCCTGACGCATGTGGATGTTTTCGTGTTTGTGGTTGTGGTTGTAGAGACGATTCATGAATCGTCTCTACAACCAAAAAATCCACAACATCCACATCAACCACATCCAAATTCAATATTTTTTCATTCAACCATCGACAAAAGGCCAGGGCTTCGTACCAGGTTATACCGACCACTGGGTGGTTGGGCAGATGGAACGGTTCGCCAAAATTTTGTGGCTGAGAACGAGGTTTTTCATCCCCATTGCCTTTCACTTTGCCGTCCTGCCAGATGTTTGCCTGCTTTGCCTCCGGCCAATACTGTGGATTTTGATATCCGCCAGCTTTCACAAATGCCATAAACTGGGCGTTGGTGATGGGATAGCGGCTGATATAGAAATCTGGCAGCGTCAATTTATGTATATGAAATTCTCTATCATCAGCTAAGCTATCCACTTTTTTATCGCTGCCCATCCAGAACTCGCCGGCCGGGATTAGGCACCAAAGAATATCCGGCAGTTCGGTTTTTTCGCGGATCAAAATGCCGACGCCGGGTCGAGGATCGCCGAGTTTAGCCAGGGTGCGGCCGGCTGCGGCGCGTTCGATGGCAGGGAACTTTTCGTTGCGGAGAATAGCGACCAGCCAATTTCTGATCCGCTCCGCCTTGATCCGGTTGCTTTCGCTGAGTCGGCTCAGGTCCGCGGTTTCCACGATCGCCTGTCCAGCCAGATGAGCGCACCAGACCTCGGATAAATCGGGCTGCTGTTTTTCCATTTCTTTGCAGCACAGGGCATCTACCAAAAGCCAGATGGTTGAGGCAGCGCCACGGGCGGCTTTGGCTCCAGCCAGCAGGGTCACTTCGCGCCAGCGATTGGATTCGGCTCGCAGCAGTTCAGCCAGCTTATCCGGGTAATCATGGTCGGTCAGATAGCAGGCCGCCAGATACTCTTGAAAGGTGCGATGCGGAAACGTGTAAATGCCCACCCCACGCGGCAGCAACAGGCCGGCGCGGTGGCTGAGGTATTCGATGAGCCGCGCCGGCTTCACATCCGGATTCTGGCTCAGCTTCATCATGCCCGCCACCAGGTCGTGTTCGGCAATATCGGCGGTGCCGACCAGCTCCGGCTGGGAATGGTGGGCAAGAAATGCCAGTTCATTCAACTGGTCGCGCACGCGCTGGCGATCCACTTTCAGCCATTCAGCCAGGCTGGGCTGCAATACTTTAATCGTGCCATCGGCATCCCGAACGGTCTTGGGGCTTTCCCACCAATCCAGCAGCAGATCCACGGTATCGGCGTACAATTGCTCGCGGCGTTCCGGCAAGCTACCCCCACGCCAGGCATGGAGGCTGGCCATCAGGGTCAGCAATAGCGGTCGTTCGGCCAATGCCAGCAGCCGATCATTGGTCAAGACGGCACGTTTCAATAGCTCTGCCCGGCCTCGAGCGTCGTCCGAATTCAAGCCTCGCAAAACGCCGATGTAGCTGTACCAGCGATCGATAAAGCGTTCAATTTGTCCGGTATTGAATGGCGCCAGGATGGTCTCGGCAAAATCTGGCAGGCGCCAATCCTGCTTCTGATAGGCATAAGTTCGGCTGGTTACCAAAATGCGACAGCGGGGATAAGCCGCTGCGAAATCTTCCACCGCTTGTTTAATCTGCTCTCGGCGTTTATCCGCTTCGGGCACTTCGTCCAATCCATCGAGCAATAGCAAGCCGCCGTTCTTAAGCAGCTCCTGGCGCAAGGGATCGGCGTATTCGGCCAGGGTGGCAGCGGCCAATTCATTGGCAATAAAATCCCACAGGTGTCGTGCGGTGGCTTTGGTCCCGGTGGCGGGCAAGCCGCGAGCGGCAAAATCGCGCAGAATCACCCGAATCGGAATGAGCGCGCCGTGATCCCACTGCTGTGGTTTTTCTTTTTCTTTGTCTTTCTGAGGAATTGGCACGGTGAGCAATGATAGATTGGCCTCCTTCTCGGCCAGCGCTTCGCCAGCAAGGCACATCGCCACAAAATTGACAAAGGTGCTTTTGCCGCTGCCGGGATCGCCCAATACAACGAGATGGCGGTGGCGGTTCAATTGCTCCAGTGCAGAGAGATATTGGGTTTCCCTGTCGATTCCTTTCCCATGCTGCCAGAACTCGTGCGCTTCGGTGGACATGGTCATCAGCGCGGTATAAACCGCATTCAGTTCCAGCCGGGTTTCGGCTTCGCTGGTCGCCTTGGGATCGATGCCAGCCAGATAGAGATATTTGGCGGTCCTGAAAACGTGGCTGAGGTAGGCGTGGCGCAGGGCTGTGACATCGCTGCGTTTTTTGGGGCTGAGGGTTACCCTATTTTTATCGCCGGTAATGATAATGGCGTCCTGAGCCGGGCCATGGATGATAACCTTGCGGTCTTGTTGGGATGCAGAATGGATTGCTTCGGGCTTCGCTTCGATCGGGGCAGCTTTTTTCTTGCTTCTTGTCAATCCAACAATGAAAATAATCGCAGTGCCTCTCCACAGAAGAATTTGAATCAGATCCGCCAGCCCTTGGATGGTTTCGCTCTTCGTTCCAATAAACTTTAGCAGAGGCGCTACCCAGAGGGGAGAAGTCACGGCCGCTGCAACGATTATAACCATCAGCAGCACCAATAAAACCCATTTTTCCTCCATGACGATTCTCCTTCCGATTCCAAAAGCTACTTAAGACGCGGAGCCGTTGGATTCTGAACCAGTTTTCGTTAGCTTAAAACGAACAGTAGTGAAAAACGTGACCGTCACCTTGCAGGTGACAGTCACGTTGCTTGTTATCGGTAGAAATTATCAGCCTTGTGTCGCGCGCTCCAATCGTTTCATCACAGCAAAGATGAAAGCGGCGGACAGCAAGCAGCACGCCACAAGGATTAGCCAGAGCGCCCAGAGTGGAACGATGCCCCACAGGTAGCCAATGACGCTCAATAAGTAATTGCCCAATGCGGTTGCAGCGAACCAGCCGCCTTGCATCAAGCCTTTGTACTGGGGTGGCGCAACGCGGGAGACAAACGAGATGCCCATCGGGCTGAGAAATAGCTCGGCCACGGTTAAGATGAAATAGGTCCAAATGAGCCAATACGGCGAAACAAGCATGTTCTCTGGGGCTACCAGTCCGCCCAGTTCCTTTGGGCTCGGCAAACCGATCGAACCGATCATCAGCACCAGAAATCCCAAAGCCGTAATGATCATACCGATCCCGATCTTGCGCGGCGCCGAAGGCTCTTTTCCTATTTTGTTCAAATAGCCGAAAATTCCCACCACAATCGGTGTCAACGCCACAATGAAGAACGGGTTGAAATGTTGAAATTTTTGAGGCGTGAATGGATTGACTTCGGCATAGCTGGTATAGCGTAGATAAGCCAGAATAGCGAAGCCGACGAACGCGATCGCACCAATGATGCGGGTGATAGCGGCGCTGTTCTTTTTAACCGAGAAATAAAGACCGACGACGGATAGGAAAATGGGGAGCAAGCCGAACAGATCGAACCAGAGATTGGTTGCTTTGCCCACACTGGGCTGCGTGTAATCTCGAGCAAAATAGGTCATGGTCAACCCGTTTTGATGGAACGACATCCAGAAGAAGATCACCACAAAAAATACCAATCCCAGAGCGATCAGTCGCTCTCGAGTCTGCTGCGGTGTGAGGGTGATCATCTGGGCTTTGAGCGTTTCATCTTTGGATTTTTGTTTCTCGGTGACATCGGCATGTTTATAGTACTTGCGAAATCCCCAGAAGATGATCATTGAAGCAATCAGGCTGAAGCAGGCCACGGCGAATCCAAAATGATAGGATCGGCTTAAGGCATTGATGTAGTTTTGTGCGAAATCACCGAGGGTATCCATAGTGACGCTGGCGTCCTGGAGCTGGGCAATGCTCAGAAATTCACTGGCATCTGGCAAGTTGCCCTTCAGGAAATTATTTGCCATTGCTGGGATCCTGGCGTCGTAGTGGAAATTCGCTTTTGATAAGATCCAATTGCTCACTCGTTCAGCGGCGGTCGGCGCAAACATCGCACCGATGTTGATGCCCATGTAGAAAATATTGAACGCGCGATCTCGAAAATTGCTGTATTTCGGGTCGTCGTATAAATTGCCTACCAGGGCCTGGAGATTGCCCTTGAATAGGCCTGTCCCTAAGGCGATGACCGCAAGCGCAGCGATAATCAACCCGAAATTGGTGCCCATTGCGGTCGGTGTCGCCAGCATCAAGTAACCGATGAACATCACCACCAGACCGATACCAATGGTTCTGCCATAGCCCAACACTTTATCTGCGAGAAAGCCACCTAACAGCGGAAAGAAATAGACGAAGAACATGAAAATGCCATAAACCTGGCCAGCTTTTCCTGATGTGAGGCCGTATTTTGCTTGCAAGAACAACACGAAGATTGAGACCATGGTGTAGAATCCGAACCGTTCTCCCATGTTGGCGAAAAATGCCACGAACAAGCCCTTGGGGTGGTTTTTGAACATAAAGTTCCCTCCAGATTGATAAAGTTTCTTTTGATCATTTAGATAAAACCTTTATTGAAATTCCAAATCCCAAAATCCAAATAACAAACTTGTCCGATCCGCGTATATCGGCAATTGGAGTGAAATATCATTCTGAACGACCGCAGGGAGCGAAGAATCTTTTGATTTAAAAAACTAGGTGCGTTTATCGAGGGGATTCTTCGTCGCTTCGTTCCTCAGAATGACATCGTGTCGCCATTCATTCGCTTCGGTTGACGGGGATGGTCTCTCTTGGCGGATGGACAAATCATAAACCTCAATTTTCAAATTTCAAACCAACTCGATCGTTTAGTTACAACCTTTTTGAAGCTGGTAAAATTATCCAATCACCCAATTACCCATTATGCTTTTTAGAATTTATCATTTTCCTTCTTCGAATTGCCTCCAGCCGCATAAAGTCTTTGGCATTGTCATTGCGATCGACCGTAAGTTGGTCGATGGCATGATCGGTGCCTCCGGCGTGGCGGATGACATCGTAGATCGGCTCCCAGACACGGCCAATGCGATATTGCTCTGAAATGCGCAGCACAAGGTCATAGTCCTCGCCGTAGTTGCGGCTGTACTCGCCATCGTTCATGCCGAACCAGCCCAGCTCCCGGATGATCTTGATATGCGCCGATCGCGGCGCGCCCGCACCATTGATACGAAGCAGATTATTTCGGCCGTTCTCCTCGGTCCATTCGTCGTGGGTTACCACTGGAATTTCCTCCATTCGCGTGATCTCACCAGTGGTCTCGTTTTTCTTCCAGACTTCGTAAGAACCGATCACCATTCCGATTCGATCATCGGAATCGAATACTTTCAGAATCTTTTCGATAGCGTCTGGTTTTAAACGATCATCAGAATCGAGTTGCACGTAATATTTGCCTCGCGCAGCCCGCAAGCCCTTATTGAGACAATGGCCGATATTGTTGATGTCCTCGATGATGAGACGAACCTGGGGCTTATTGGGGTTGTATTTCGTTCCGCCCGGCAGATACGGTTTTACACCATTAATGGTTGGATCATCTGGCCCGCCATTGACGACCACGATGACCTCGACGTTTTGCACGGTCTGCGCTTGGACGCTCTCGATGGCTGTCCCAATGAATTCTTCCCGGTTGAACACTGGGATTACCACGCTGGCGATGCAGTCCTTGAATTTCGCCTCTTCTTCTGGGGTATAGGTTATCCGATGATAATTGGCCCCTGGGGCCAGGTAAGCGCCGATGCGCTTCAGATGCTGTGTCACCGCGTCTTCCATTTCGAGCTGGATCGCTTTGCCTGAGATGAGATAATCGAAGACATTCTGCTTCTTTTCGGCTGCGCGGACCAGATAGGCATAGCCGTTTTTAGCTGCGGCAATGTGCACGATTTTGTACCGTTCGGCCACTCTCAAACGCAAATCGTAGAGATGGGCAGCCTGATAGTTCTCATTCAACCCGCCAAGCTGATCCAGAACCCGCTTGGGCAAAAACCAGACTGGGCCAAAATCCATATTGTCTCGCAATCGGCCCTCATGGTAATCCAATAGGTGCACATCCTTCTTCGCGCCGTTGGCATCCTCCAGAGAATAATCCGAATAGACCATGCCGAGATTCGAATGCCGCTGAGCCACTGCCCAAAAGAGCTCCAAAGTGCTCAATCGAAACGTGATCGGCGCGAGCAAATTGTTCACCAATAAAATGTATTGGCCGGTCGCCTCTGACATACCTTGGTTCATAGCTTGTGCTTGATTTTTGAATTCGCCAGGCACGTGGCGAATGCGGGCATCTTTGCTTAAGAAAGGATTTTTCGCATCGCTGCCCCGGCCATCCACAATAAGAATCTCCCAATCCTGATAATTTTGATTGATAATGCTTTCGACAGTCCGATGAAACGTCGCATCATCGTAATTCATTCCCTTCTGGTACATCAAAACAACGCTGATTCGATCCATGCTTTTGCTCCAGTTTCTGACTTTAATTGTACGGTATGAGTGATTAGAATTGAATTTGAGGAATTGGAACCAATTCGATTCCACTGTTATGAAAAACGCCAGCCAAAGATAAAAGTAAAATCTTTTTTTTGCAAGCAAAAAATGTTGGCAGAAGGAAATAATCGACTTCCTTGCTTACGATGTGGATAGCGCAAGCTAACTTAACAAAGGATCAATAGCAAAAGGATAATGCTTGGCTGGATAAAATGGGGTTAGGATTGAAGGATCACCTGACATGGGAAGAGTGATTATGGGAATTCAGAACTGGATCTTGACAACGCGGGTGATAGAGAAAAAATCCAATTGACAACGATAGTTTTTTGCCTTATATTTAGCCAAATTTGAAAAATCAGAAAACGACCAAGGAGTTCATTATATGCCACTGAAAATGATATGGATCTCATTACAAATGATTGTGCTTGGATTGTTGGTTTATAACGCTCAGAGTCGAAGTCGCTATCCAGACTACTTTCCAGAATTGAATAAATATTTCTCCAGCAAATCGCTGGGGGCGAATATTGAAAATGGCAATACAGTCTTCAGGCTATTTGCACCTAATGCATTCAGCGTGACGCTGGTCACATTCGACAGGCATGATGATGCGCAGGGCAAAGAATTTCCCATGAAACGCGATGGAGAGGGTGTCTGGGAATATGCGATGCCGGGCGAGCAATACGGGCTCTATTATGGTTACCGGATCAAAGGGCCGCGCGATCGATTCTCGATGTTCGATCCTTCGATTGTGGTGGCCGATCCATACTCCAAAGCCGTGGTAACCCAAAACCATTACCTTCATCCAGCTAAATCGCTCATCGTCGATACCCGCTACGATTGGGAAGGGGATACATGGATGACCACGCCGATCCGAGATTTAGTGATTTACGAACTCCATGTGCGGGATATGACTGTGCATCCTTCTTCTGGAGTGGAAAAAGCAGGCACTTATCTGGGTTTAGTTGAAGAGGGCAAGACTGGGGGGATCGATTACTTGTTGGATCTTGGGGTCAATGCCGTGGAACTTTTGCCCTGCCAAGAGTTCGCCAATATCGAGCCGCCCTATAATGACAGCAGTGCGTCCATGTTTAATGGCTGGAATCACTATTCGCGGAATCACTGGGGATATATGACGTCGTATTTCTTCGCCCCTGAGTCCTATTACGCTTCAGATGGCAATATGGTGCCAGGTCAATATTGCGGCATCCATGGGCAGCAAGTGAAGGAATTCAAAGATATGGTCAAAGCCTTTCATAAAAAAGGCATCGCTGTGCTGATGGATGTGGTCTATAATCATGTGTCCAATTATGATTTGAATCCATTCAAATACATCGATAAGAAATACTATTTTCGGCTTGATGCCAATGGAAATTTTCTGTCAAAAAGCGGCTGTGGCAATGATTTTATGACTGAGCGTCCCATGGCTCGGCGATTGATCATCGAGAGCGTCAAATATTGGATGACCGAGTATCACATTGACGGCTTTCGATTCGACTTGGCTTATTTGCTTGACGAGGCTACCTGCCAGGAGATCATCGCTGAGGCGAAAAAAATTAATCCCAATGTTTATATCATTGCCGAGCCCTGGGGGGACGGTTATGCGCCAGACTATTTCTCGAGGCTCGGCTGGTCGGCCTGGAACGATAAATTCCGAAACGGGGTGAAAGGACAAAACCCGTTCGACAATCTGGGATTTATTTTTGGCAAATGGGAGCGGGATAACAATCCGCATACCATTCGGCGCTATGTCTCTGGAACCCTCGTCAGCGATGGCGGTCTGTTCCTTGAACCGGGACATGCGGTCAACTATCTGGAATCGCATGACGATCATACGCTTGGGGATTTCATTCGAATTGGAACTGGGGCAGTGAAAGCTGAGGATCGGATCACCGATCTTGTCAAGCATGTGCGACTCTCCGAGCAGCAAATGAAGATCAGCAAACTTGGAGCGCTGTTTCTGATGGTCTCCCAAGGGGTTGTCATGATGGGCGAGGGGCAGGAGTTCGCCCGCAGTAAAGTCATCGCCAAAAGCGATGCGCCGGATCCGCACCAGGGGCAGATCGATCACAATAGCTATAACAAGGACAATGAGACCAATTGGATCAATTATGAGCATCGGGATATCAATCGCGAACTGTACGATTATTATCGGGGGCTGATCGCCCTGCGGAAAGCCCATCCTGCTCTGCGCCAGTCCCAGCGCAAAGATATCCATTTCATTCGCACTCCAGCCGAGTTCGGCCTCGGTTTCTGGATTTCGAGGCGATCGTCTAAAGATACGCATGATGTTCTGGTGCTCATGAATGCAGATCCAACGAAAAAAATCACTTTCAAAATTCCATCTGGGAATTGGTCATTGGTTGTCGATGGAGATCGCGCTGGTCTGGAGGTAATCAAGGACGGAATTTCTGGAGAAATCGAAGTGCCGCAGACAACTGGATTGGTTCTATTAAGAAAGCAGAAAGATTCACGTTAGCCCCCGAATTGGATTTCGAAAGAAAAATTCCAAGACCTGAATCTGGCCAATTTTCCATTAGCAATGCCTCAATCTATTTTCTAAAAAGAATCCCCTGCTCCTTCTAAAAAAAGAGCAGGGGATAGAGTCTGATCTCAAAAGGGAAGCTATTCACTGACCGATCAATTTTCTCAGTGACATTTACTTCAAATTGGATCAATTGAAATACAGGTTCTTAACGATCTCCTGTTTAAGCGCCTCATAGGGCAAAGCACCGACCAGACGCATTTTTGGCACCCCATGATGGAACATCATGATGGTCGGGATGCTCTGCACTTGATACTGCGCAGCGAGATTCGGCTTCTGATCCACATTGATTTTAATCACAATCAATTTCCCTTTGAACTCTCGGGCGATCTTTTCTAACGCTGGGGACACCATCCGACATGGACCGCACCACTCAGCCCAGAAATCGACCACCACTGGGAGCTCGGATTGTTGGATCAATTGATTAAATGATTTTGGCAATTGCTTTTCCACTTATATGACTCCATTTTTGTCCAATTTCAATTCGCCATTTCGGTAATCAATCACCAATTTATTCCCTGGGACAAAATCTCCTTCCAAAATTTTGGTCGAGATTTCATTGATGAGCTCTTTCTGCATGATCCGTTTCAGGGGTCTTGCCCCGAACACTGGATCGTAGCCAGCATCAGCGAAATACTGCTTGGCCGCTTCGGTCATCACAGCATCCAACCCCTGGCGGATGAGCGCGCTGCGAACATGTCGTTCGAATAAGATATCAACGATCGCCTTGATGTTTTCCCGTGTCAACGGATGGAACACGATGATCTCATCAATGCGGTTAAGGAACTCGGGCCGCAATCGCATCCGCAACAGTTGCAATATTTCATCCCGCGTCTGCTGATAGATCTGATCGCGATTGGCTTCGGTCATCGATTGAAACCGCTCCATAATGCGATCCGCACCCAGGTTCGAAGTCATAATAATAATCGTGTTTTTGAAATTGACCACATGGCCCTTGCTATCGGTGAGCCGGCCATCGTCCAGCACCTGGAGCAGGATGTTGAACACCTCAGGATGCGCCTTTTCGATTTCATCCAGCAGCACCACCGAATATGGCTTGCGTCGGATGGCTTCGGTGAGTTGGCCGCCTTCCTCGTAACCGACATAGCCAGGTGGCGCTCCGATTAAGCGCGATACACTGAACTGCTCCATGTACTCGGACATATCGATGCGTACGATGGCGTTTTCATCGTCGAACATGAACTCTGCCAGGGCGCGAGCCAATTCCGTTTTGCCCACTCCCGTTGGCCCGAGAAATATGAACGAACCGATGGGACGATTGGCCTCGCTGAGCCCAGCCCGAGAGCGACGCACCGCGAACGAAACTGCCTCGATCGCTTCATCCTGGCCGACAACGCGCAGCCGCAACCGATCCGCCATCCTTAGGATCTTTTGCTTTTCGCTCTCCAGCATTTTGCTCACCGGGATGCCAGTCCAGCGGGAGACGATTTCGGCGATGTCGTCCTCACCAACCTCCTCTTTCAACAAAGAACCATCTTTATGGAGCTCATCTAATTCTTTGTTGAGAACCTCCAGCTTGCGATTCAGTTCAGTTAACCTTCCATATTTTAATTCCGCAGCTTTGTTATAATCGCCCACTCGTTCGGCTTTTTCTGTGTCGATCCGAACCTGCTCGATCTGCTCTTTCACAGAGCGGATCTCTTTGATCTTTTCCTTTTCGGCCTGCCAGCGCGCTTTGAGCTGAGCGGATTGTTCCTTCAAATTCGCCAGCTCATTTTTGATGCCCTCCAATCGTTCTTTCGATGCCGCGTCTGTCTCTTTTTTCAGCGCTACCTGCTCGATTTCGAGCTGCTTGATGCGGCGCTCGATCTCATCAATCTCTTCGGGCATGGAGTCGATTTCCGTGCGCAATTTGGCCGCCGCTTCATCGATCAGATCGATCGCCTTATCAGGCAGAAATCGCTCACTAATGTAACGATGCGATAAAGTTGCTGCGGCGACAATAGCGGCATCTGAAATCCGGACACCATGGTGCACTTCATAGCGCTCTTTTAAACCGCGCAAGATCGAGATGGTCTCTTCCACCGAAGGTTCATCAACCATTACTGGCTGAAACCGTCGTTCGAGCGCTTTGTCCTTCTCAATATATTTTCGATATTCATCCATCGTGGTTGCACCGATCAGCCGCAGTTCCCCACGCGCCAGCATTGGTTTTAACATATTGCCCGCATCTACTGCTCCCTCGGCAGCGCCAGCACCAACGATAGTATGCAATTCGTCGATGAACAGGATGATGCTTCCCTCTGCTTCCTGGATCTCTTTCAGGACCGCCTTGAGCCGATCCTCAAATTCTCCACGATATTTAGCGCCAGCGATCAGTGCCCCCATATCAAGCTGGATGACCCGCTTGTTTTTCAATCCTTCAGGCACATCCCCGCTAGCAATTCGCTGGGCAATCCCTTCGATGATCGCGGTCTTCCCAACACCTGGATCGCCAACCAGGACTGGGTTATTTTTGGTTCGGCGCGATAATACTTGAATCGCCCGCCGAATCTCATCATCGCGTCCGATGACTGGATCCAATTTCCCTCGTTGGGCCAAATCTGTCAAATCCCGGCCGAATCGTTCCAATGCCTGGTATTTGTCCTCTGGATTTTGATCGACCACGCGCTGGGTGCCGCGGATTTCTTTCAGCACTCGCAAAATGAGATCCTTGTTCACTCCAGCGGATTGAAGGATTGCAGCGGAAGGCGAACCTTTTTCTGCCAAAATCGCCAGCAATAAATGCTCAGTGCTGACGAACTCATCCTTCAATTGCCGCATCTCATTCATCGCCGCATTGAGCACGTTGTTCAATCGCGGCGAAATATAAACGCTCCCTATCGCTCCTGACCCAGAAACACGCGGCAGTTTCCTCAACTCATCTTCAATTCGACTCTGCATCAATCCGATGTTGACACCAATTTTTTTCAAAATCGCCTGCGGAACGCCCTCCGAATCGTCCAATAGCGATTTGAACAAATGCTCAACTTCGATCTGTTGCTGCCCGTGTTCTTGCGCCAGATGCTGAGCGCGCATGACAGCTTCCTGTGCTTTGACTGTAAATTTATCTAATGTCATGAACCATCATCTCCTTTATTTTTTTCGGCATTAAAACAATGGCAAACAATATGCCAGTGTTTTGTAGCAGAAATTTGGCGTGTTTAGTTGGATGAAAATATGTAAATTACTAATGCTGTTTTAGCGGATTCGATCTTGGACCAAAATCAAAACCTTTCTCCCAATACAGCAATTCTGGCAGATAATGAAATATGAATTTGACAAATTGTAAGCAATGCAGGAGAGATGGCTGACACTTTTTATTTTCTCTGTTTGATTTCTTTGCCCTTTGGTAGCGCGAGTTGATAAAATTATCTTTGATAATCAAATCAAAATTCAAAAAAAAACACTTGCCTTTTAATTTTTTTATGCTATCTTAAATATCTCATTTACATCACCAACAATATGGCAAACTTCATGGTTTGACATCATTTTTTGAACGAAAACCGTCATGGTTGTAAATTCAACTGCGTTCTATAAATGATGGAAATTTTGAAGTCAGCTCATCATAATGGCATCGACGATTGAATTAACTGGACGATGGCAAAAGACTGAATCCCTCTATTGCTTGCTGCACGATTTGACGTTTCTAATGTTAGGCTTCCCATGTAAATGACGAACGAAATGATGATGAGCTAGATAGAATTTCAAAAATGTATTCAAAAAAATAAGAACTCAAGGGTCAATCGAACAAAAAATGACATTGGCAATGTTCATTGATCAGCTATTGAAGTTTGCAAATAAGTCCCTGTAAACCCTCTTGCTTCTGTCCAATTTAACATCAATACTGGAGACTGAATATGCAATTTTGGCGTAGACCTCTTGACGCGGATCAGATCAAAGTGCCTCGCGGAGAAATTCATATTGTCCGTGATCGGTGCAAGGGGTGTGGTTTTTGTGTCGAATATTGTCCTCGGGATGTTCTGGAACTTTCGAAAGAATTCAATATCAAAGGATACCATCCGCCCGAGGTAGTGCAACCCGAGGCGTGCGTGCATTGTCAGTTGTGTGAACATCTCTGTCCTGAATTTGCGATCTTTGTGACTTTAAGAGAGGAGGAAACGACCATTGAAAGCTGATCCCATAGGTGTCTTAACTGGAGAGCACTATCTTGATGGCGACCATGCCTGTGCCGAAGGTGCCATAGCTGCTGGTTGCCGATTCTTTGCAGGATATCCGATTACCCCGTCGACAGAAGTCGCCGAACGTTTTGTGGCACGAGCGCCATTTGTGGGAGGGATATTTATTCAGATGGAGGATGAACTTGGTTCGATGGCGGCTCTGATCGGTGCCGCCTGGGGCGGAAAAAAGGCCATGACCGTGACATCTGGTCCGGGTTTTTCATTAATGATGGAAAACATCGGTCTGGCAGCCATGATGGAAACGCCATGTGTAGTCGTGAATGTTCAGCGAGGCGGTCCTTCGACTGGCTTGCCCACTATGGTGGGCCAGCAAGACATGATGCAAGCTCGATGGGGATCTCATGGCGACTATGAAATCATAGCCCTGAGCCCCGCTTCTCCGCAGGAGGCATTTGATTATACCATCAAATGTTTCAACTTGTCAGAAAAATATCGTGTGCCAGTGCTTTTCATGATGGATGAATGTGTGGGACACATGACCGAAAAAGTGGTGATCCCGAGGGCTGAAGAGATTGATCTCTATCCGCGCCGTTTGACTAAGAAGCCACCAGAAAAATATTGGCCTTATGAATATGGCGAGGATTTAGTGCCCGATATGATCGTGGCGGGGACAGGCTATCGAATTCATACGACTGGCTTGACCCATGACGAGCGGGGCTATCCGGTTATGTCGCCTGTGGCCCAGAATAAATTGGTTAAGCGACTTTGTGATAAAATCAGATTAAATGCCGATGATATTATCGAAATTGAAGAAGATCAGACCGACGATGCCGAGGTGATCGTCATGGCGTATGGCATCACCTCTCGGGTGTGCTTACCTGCTGTATTTAAAGCGAGGAAGAAAGGGATTAAGGTCGGCTATATCAAATTGATCACCATCTGGCCGTTCCCGGAAAAACGAGTAAGAGAATTGGCTAGCAAAGTCAAAGCTTTTGTTATGCCTGAGATCAATATGGGGCAGGTAGTACTGGAATTGGAACGCTGCGTCGCAGGCCAAGCAAAAACTTATCATGTCCCTCACGCAGGTGGTTGGGTGCATGATCCCGAGGACATCTATAAAGTAATTGAGGAGGCTGTAAAATGAGCAACGCAAATGCGAATGTGCCGGAACACCCAATGGAAAAATTGTTACGAATGGAACGGATCCCCCATATTTGGTGTCCCACCTGCGGCATCGGAACCGCATTATCCTGTTTCATAACCGCTTTGGAGAAATTTGACTATCCATTGGACAAAGTCGTGGTCGTGTCCGGTATTGGTTGTACGGGAAGGGTCGCTGGATATATCAAGTTGGATTCGTTTCATACAACCCATGGTCGCGCGATTCCCTTCGCGACCGGTTTGAAGCTGGCCAATCCGGAGTTAAAAGTCGTGGTGTTCAGCGGGGATGGCGATTTGGCAGCGATCGGCGGCAATCATCTCATTCATGCTGCCAGGCGCAATATGGATTTGACGGTGATTTGTGTGAACAACTTCATTTATGCGATGACCGGTGGGCAGACAGCACCGACCACGCCACTCACTGCTAATAGCTCCACCGCACCCTATGGCAATAGTGAACCACCATTCAATTTGCCTTTGCTGGTAGGGTCCTGTGGCGCTGTCTACGTGGCCCGCTGGACCGCCCTTCATATCCGGCGACTGGCCAACTCCATCGGCGAAGCGCTAAATAAAAAAGGTTTCTCATTTATCGAGGTGATTGCCCCTTGTTCAACGCTTTATGCTCGACGCAATCGCCTGGGTACCGGGCTAGATCTGATGAAATTCTACCATGATAACAGTGAGATCAGACACGGAGCGCCTTTAGAGGAATTGGATATCGGATTTCAACAGAAAATTATCGTTGGTAAATTTATCGACAGGGAGCGACCGACGTTTCTGGAAAATTGGAACAACTGGCTCTCGCAAAAACTGGGCGATAAGTTTGTACCGTATGGAGTGGCTCCCCAGCAAATGCAGTTGAGAAAAGCCGGGTGAATTAAAAATGGCGAATACCAAACTCCAGATTCAAAATAAATCCAAATTTCAGAGTATCAATCAAGCAGAAAATATGAGGTTGTATCTCTGAAAAATTGGAAATGATTTTACGCTGTGTATTCGAAACGTGAATTTAGGTCGCGAAGAGAATAATATATGATGCACTGGAGGGTATTTTGATATGGCAAAAACCGAAATTCGAGTCTCTGGCTTCGGTGGTCAGGGGGTGATTCTGTTGGGGTATTTGATCGGCAAGGCAGCGGCGCTTCATGCAGGGAAAAACGCCACGCTCAATCAAAGTTTTGGCCCTGAAGCCCGGGGCAGCGCCTGCAGCGCACAAGTCATTGTCGATGATGAGAAGATTCTTTACCCATATCTAACCAAGCCAGATATTCTGATCTGCATGTCTCAAGAGGCCTATACCAAATTTGAACCAGAATTGAAAGACGATGGATTGCTGTTAATCGATGAAGACTTGGTCAAAGAGCCAAAGCAACGTGGCAAAATCAAGATGTATAAAATTCCTGCCACCAGGTTGGCCGAAGAACTGGGACGAAAAATTGTGCTGAACATCGTAATGCTAGGGTTCTTTACTGCAGTTTCCCAGTTGCTCGATCCAGAAGCGGTTCGAAAAACGGTGGAGGAATCCGTTCCCAAGGGCACTGAGGAATTAAACTTGAAAGCCTTTGATAAGGGCTATGAGTATGGCATAAAGCAGGTTGAAGGGAACAAATAAGGGCGATTATAGATAATGATGATCTAAAAATAAAAACTGTCGGAGGCATTCGTGCGAAAAGGTGTCCTGGTCATCGGTGGCGGGATCGCTGGGATGCAGGCGTCACTGGACCTGGCGAACTCGCAATTTCAAGTTTATTTAGTCGAACGGGAGCCTAGCATTGGCGGGAAGATGGCGCAATTGGATAAGACCTTTCCGTCCATGGACTGTGCCATCTGAATTTTAGGCCCCAAGATGATGGATGTCGGTCGACATCCCAATATCAAATTATTTACCAATAGTGAAGTCATCGAAGTTAAGGGACAGGCAGGAGATTTTAGAGTCAAAGTCCTGCAAAAAGCCCGATATGTGGATCCATCCAAATGTACTGCTTGTGGTGAATGTGCCAAAGTCTGCCCCATTGTCGTCCCCAATGAATTTGAAGTAGGCCTCGGAGCCCGCCATGCCATCTATCGTCCTTTCCCGCAGGCTGTTCCCAATGCTTATATCCGAAATGCCGATGATTGTCTTGGCACCTTTCCTTTGGCTTGCGCCCGCTGCGCCGAAGTGTGCGAACGAGATGCCATCGATTATGATGAGCAAGATAAAATTATTGAAATTCCAGTGGGCTCAATTATCGTTGCCACTGGCGTTGAATATTACGACCCACGTGAGGCCAGTGAATTCGGATACACGCGATTCGAGAATGTGGTCACGAGCATGGAGCTGGAACGAATTCTTTCTTCCAGCGGACCGACCCGAGGCGAATTGATCAAATTCACTGATCGCCAGCGACCGAAAGAAATTGCCTTTATCCAGTGCGTCGGCTCTCGCAATATGAAGGCCGATATCCCATACTGCAGCCGCATCTGTTGCATGAATGCCATGAAGGATGCTCTCTTGATTCATGAGCATTTTCCCGAGGCAGAGATGAAGATTTTCCACATCGACATTCGTGCCTTCGGCAAAGGATTTGAGGAATTTTATGCGCGAGCGCTTAATGTCGACAAAATAAAATTCATCAATGCCAAGCCTTCGAAAATCGTTGAAGATCCCGTGAGCGGAAAAACGGTGATCACCTATGAAAATATTCAAACAGGCAAGATCGAGCGGGAATTGGTCGATTTGGTGGTGCTATCTTCGGCGCTAATTCCTTCCACCAAAAGTGGAAAATTGGCAGAAATTCTGGGCATTCAGGTCGATAAAGATGGATTTATCAAACAGCTTGATCCCTGTTCTGACCCATTGGATACAACTCGCGAAGGGATCTATGTAGCAGGCTGCGCCATCAGTCCCAAAGATATCACCGATTCTATTGCCGATGCCTCGGGCGCAGCGATTCGAGCGGCTCGGCATGTCATGGATTGCAGGATCGAGCGAGTTGAAGAAGAGATTCCTCAGATCGATGTCAGCGGCGAGCCACGAATTGGGGTGTTCGTCTGTCATTGTGGAATTAATATTGCGGGCGTGGTGAATGTGCAGCAGGTTGCAAATTATGCTCGCCAGTTAGCCAACGTGGTCTATTGCGACGAGACCATGTTTGCCTGTGCTGCCAGCACCCAGGATGAGATTCAAAAGAAAATCATTGAACATCGATTAAATCGCATCGTCGTAGCCGCCTGTACTCCCAAGACTCATGAGCCGATCTTTCGAGAGACCATTTCCAAGGTGGGATTGAATCCCTACCTATTTGAGATGGTTAATATTCGGGATCAATGTTCCTGGGTGCATCAGAGTGAGCCAGAGGCAGCCACACGCAAAGCCATGGACCTAGTGCGCATGGCCGCAGCCCGAGCTCGTTTGCTGGAACCATTGGAGACCAGGGAGCTCGGTATCCAGCATGATGTGCTGGTCGTTGGAGGTGGTGTCGCAGGCATTCAAACTACTATTGATCTGGCCAGTCGGGGGTTTAAAGTTTATTTGGTCGAAAAAGAGAAGCAGCTCGGCGGCCGAGTGAAAGATCTATCCACAATTTATCCCAGCTATAAACCTGGAACAGAATTGCTGGAAAAGAAGATTAAATTATTAGCGAACCCAAATATCGAGGTGATTACCGACACCGAAATCAAAGGTGTCAACGGCTTTGTCGGCAATTTTGAAGTCACGCTGCAGCAGAAAGACAAGAAAGGCGATGGCAAAAAAACGATCCCAGTCGGAGCAATCGTCATTGCCACAGGCGCCGATCTCTATCGGCCCGAACGGGGTGAATATGGGTACGGGTCATTTACCAATGTGTTCAGCAACGAATTCTTCGAGCAGATGATCTTTCGAGGGGATTATCTCGAAATTGATGGGAAAAAGCCTGAGACCGTGGCCTATATTCAGTGTGTCGGCTCACGAGGTAGCAGCGAGCATGGCAATCCTGGCTGCTCCCGCTATTGCTGCCAGGCGGCGATCAAACAGGCCATTGCGCTGAAGAAGATGGGAATTAACGTCGTAGTGATGCATCGGGATATTCGGGTGTACAGCCGTGGCGCAGAGGAGATGTATCGGGAAGCCCGAGGCATGGGAGTGCTATTCATCCCGTTCGATCTGAGCAGCAAGCCCGAGCTGATTGGCAAGAAAAAAGTCAATACTGTCAAAGTCAAACACGAACGCACGGGGGTTGAATTGGAATTCCCTGTCGATGCGGTAGTGCTGTCGCTGGGCATGGTTCCCCGAGAGCCCGAGAGCAGCTATATTTCAGAATTGCTGAAAATTCCCAGAAGCTCGGATCGATTTTTCATGGAGCGCCATCCCAAGCTCGGACCAGTGGAGACAGCAATGGAGGGGATTTTCCTGGCAGGTTGCGCGCAGGGTCCGAAGGATATTTCGGATTCCGTGTCCCAGGCTTCGGCCGTGGCAGCCAAAGCAGCGGCACTGTTATCAGGCGATACCATCCGTCTGGAACCGATTGTTTCGACTTCACGAGAAAGCCTCTGCCGTGCCTGTGGTAAATGTGTGGGGGTTTGTGAATTCCATGCGCTGGAACTTAGAGAGACCGATGATGGGCGAGTGGTGGTTTTCGTGAATGAGGCGCTGTGCAAAGGCTGTGGCACCTGTGCTTCGGTCTGCCCCACGGGAGCGATCGACATTCGCCATTTCACCGATGATCAGATCGAGGCGCAAATGGAGGCGTTGTTTTGTCAAGTGTGAAATTGAATTTCAATGAAAGAATCTAGAAATTAGTTATGAAAAAAACCGATACGTTTTATAGCAAGATGGCGATTATTCTCTCGGCCATTTTCTCGATTATCCTGATTATTAGACTCAGGAAATGATCAAAGAGGAACCGATTTAAAATCTGAAGGGTTGGCTAAAAAATATCGATTCAGGAGAAGCACCCTATATCCGAAAAGTTGAAAAACTGGAATTTTCTTAAATGAAAAGGAAAAATTTAATCAAAAGGCGTGAGGAAATGGGCTTTGTTTTGGTTAAGCACGGCAAAAGGCATGATTGGAACACTAATCTTAATACGAAGCAATCCCAGCCAGTTCCTCCACATACTGAAATTAATGAGTATTTAGCAAAGTCGATAATTAAAAAGCTTAGTAATGAATAAAGCATGGGCGAAAACGTACTACGGACAAAGGATAATTCACAAATGGCTCAAACGAAAAAATCAAAATCCGACCCAGACTTCGATCCCAAAATCGTCGCCTTCTGCTGCAACTGGTGCAGCTATCCTGCTGCTGATGGCGCAGGGGTGAATCGAATTCAATACCCACCCAATGTGCGGATTATTCGAGTCATGTGCGGCGGCAGAGTCAATCCATCGTTTGTGTTGAAAGCATTGGAACTGGGCGCTGATGGCGTCCTGGTCGCTACTTGTCATTTTGAGGATTGCCATTACATGTTTGGCGCCCGCCGTGCGGCGGAGAATTATCAAAAGTTAGAAAGGATGCTGCATCTGGTCGGAATCGAAAAAGGACGGGTTCGATTGGAATGGGTCTCGGCGGCCGAATCGCCTAAATTTGCCCGTGTTGTGAACGAACTGATCAACGACGTCAAAAAATTGGGCCCAAGTCCGCTGCGAAAATCGGCACCGAGCAGGATGATTGAAATCCCAATCGAGACCGAAGAAGCTGCTGTGGCTTAGTCCAATGGGCAATTGGACTCAATTCGAGTCTAAAGGTAATTAGGTAACTGGGTAATTGGAATTGATAAAGTCTTAGCAGCATGGATGTTTGATTAGCATATTTTTAATTTGATATTCTAAAAATGAAAGCCATTTTGATAAGCCGAATTAATAACCATCTGAATTGTGAAAAGAAATAAATATGCCAGCTATCAGTGAGATTATTCGCCAGACCCGAGCCTACTACTGCCTCGATTGCGGAAAATGTACGGGCGTCTGTCCCGTCGCCAGGATCAATCAGACCTTCTCGCCCCGATCGTTATTGATGCGCTGCGTGCAAAAGGATGAGAGTTCATTGCTGAAAGATAGTGCCTTATGGGAATGCCTGACCTGCGGCCGCTGCGAGATTCATTGTCCATCGCAAATCCAATACATCCACTTTATGCGGGATGTGCGCTCGCTGTCGCTGAATACTGGAGCCAAAGCCGAATGCAGCCACGGCGGGGCATTTCATTCCCTGATGCGAATCATGACCGCCAATGAGCTGAAACAACAGCGCATGGATTGGATTCCTGGTAATTTGAAAACCTTGAAAAAAGGAGAGATCGTCTATTTTGTCGGCTGCGCCCCGTATTTTGATGCGTATTTTTCGGATCTCAAAGTCGATTCCATCAATTCAGCCATTGGAACGATAAAATTGTTAAATAAAATTGGCATCACGCCAGCGATTCTGGCGGATGAACGCTGCTGCGGCCATGATTTGCTGTGGAGCGGCGACGTGGATAATTTCAAAAAGCTGGCCGAGCATAATCTCAGAATCATTGAGGAAGCTGGT